>JADZET010000039.1 GCA_020850375.1 Phycisphaeraceae bacterium
CATGACGCGTCTGATCAACAACACCAAGACCGCGCTGCTGCTCGGTGGGCTGTTCGGCCTGATCCTGCTGGTGGGCGCGCAGTTCGGCCAGCAGGGGCTCATCTTCGCGTTCATCTTCGGCGGGATGACCAACATCGCGGCCTTCTTCTTCAGCGACAAGATCGCCATCGCCTCCATGCGCGGGCAGGAGGTCGACGAGCGCAGCGCCCCGGACCTGGTGACGATGATCCGCCGGCTCTCGCAGAACGCCGGCCTGCCCATGCCGCGCGTCTACATCTGCCCGCAAGACGCGCCCAACGCCTTCGCCACCGGGCGCAGCCCGCGCCACGCGGCCGTGGCCGTCACGCAGGGGGCGCTGAGGCTGTTGAGCTACGACGAGCTCGAGGGCGTCATGGCTCATGAGCTGGCCCACGTCAAGAACCGCGACACACTGACGAGCACCATCGCGGCCACCATCGCCGGGGCCCTGAGCATGCTCGGGTACATGGCCTTCTGGTTCGGCGGCCTGGGCGGGTCGAACAGCCGCGAGGGCGGTAACCCGCTGGTGGGCCTCCTGCTGCTGATCACCGCCCCGATCGCCGCGGCCATCATCCAGATGGCCATCAGCCGCAGCCGCGAGTACGTCGCCGACGCCGACGGCGCCCGCATCGCCGGCACGCCCCACGGCCTGGCCAACGCTCTGGCCAAGCTCGAATCGATGGCCAAACGCGTGCCCCTCCAGGGCGAGATGCCCGCGCAGAGCCACATGTTCATCGTCCAGCCCCTGAGCGCCGGGCAGACCATGGCCAATCTCTTCTCGACCCACCCGCCGACGGAGAAACGCATCGCCAAACTGCGTGAGATGGCCCCCCGGAATTGAGCGTCACGGGCGATGTTGGATCAATAACTTGTGCGGAACGATCCCCGGCTCACGGCCGGGGTTTTTCCTTGGGGATCGGCGAACCCTCGCCGGTGCAGCGCAGGACCAGTTCGATGAAGGCCGCGCCGCGCTGCTCGTAGTGGGTGAACTGGTCCCACGACGCGCTGGCCGTGCTCAGCAGCACCACGTCGCCGCGATGGACCCGGCCGACGATCTGGGTCACGGCATTCTCGAGGTTGCCGCAGCGGACGACCGTCCCGCCTGCCTTTTCCACGAGATCAGCGATCTTGGAGCCGGTCAGGCCGATGGTGTAGACGGCCTGGGCGTGCGTGGCCGCCTTGTGGGCCAGTGCCGTGAAGTCCGAGCCCTTGTCGTAGCCGCCGAGGATCAGGTGCGCGATGCCGGGCTCAAAACTCTCGAGGGCGAGCATCGTCGCCTCGGGCGTGGTGGCCTTGGAGTCGTTGTAGTAGCGGACGCCCTGGTGCTCGACGGCCATCTGCATGCGATGCGGCAGGCCGGCGAACTCGGCCAGGGCCTTGGCCGCAGCGACCCGGTCGACGCCGAGGATGCCCACGGCCGCCAGGGCGACGGCGGCGTTGAGCTGATTGTGCCACCCCGGAAGAAGAAGTGGCAGCGGTGGGTCCGGCGGCGCTTCGACGCGCACCACGAGGCCGGCCGGCACGCGCATGGCTTGCAGACCCGGCCCGAGCACCGCGGCGTCTTGGGGCAACTGATGCTCCAGGATCACCTGCTTGGCCGCGGCGTAGGCCTCGAAGCAGCCATGCCAGTCCAGGTGATTGGGGGTGATGTTGGTCACCACGGCCACCCCCGGCGACCAGCGCGCCGGGGCGAGGTGTTCGAGCATGAAGCTCGAGAGCTCGAGCACCACCAGGTCGTCGGGCCGGATCGTCTCGACGCGTTCGAGCAGTGACCCGCCGAGGTTGCCGCCGACGTGAACATTCTGGGCGCCAAACACCGCGACCAGCACGTGACCGATCATGGCCGTGGTGGTGGACTTGCCCGCCGAGCCGGTGACGCCGATGACCTTCCGGGGGTCCGGGAGGCGTTCAACGAGCAGGCGGATCTCGCTGGTGATCGGCACGCCGGCCTGCCGCGCGGCCTGGAGGTAGGGATCGGTGTGCAGCGGCACGGCCGGGCTGGCCACGACCAGGTCGGCCGAGGTGAAGTCGGACTCACGATGCTCGCCCAGGCGCAGCTCCGCGCCGCAGTCGGCGATGGCGGCGAGGCTCTCGGCCAGCTCGTCCTGCTTGGCCCGGTCGGTCACGAGCACCCCGGCGCCCTGGCGGGCGAGGAAGCGCGTGACGCCGATGCCCCCGCCGAAGCGGCCCAGGCCCATCACCACCACCCGCCGCCCGGCCAGCGTCTTCGGCCGCGGCCCCTTCGCTTGCGTGGTCATGGCATCATCCTTGACCCGCCGGCCTTCTTCGTGGGGCGCCTGGCCTGGGTCTTGCTCGTCCGATCACTTGGCCGGCACGGTCTGGTCGACCTCCATCAGCACGCGTTCGCCGAGGCGGATCTGGTCGAGCTGGTCGCCGGGGTTGACCAGGTAGTAGATGTACAGCACGTCCTGGTCCGCAAGCTGAGTCAGGGGGATGAGGCTGGCCGAGCGGATCGTCGCTTCGGGGTCGAACCTGATCTGCTGGTCGCCGTTGGCCTTGCGCAGGACGAACCCGGTCGGCTCGTAGGACTCACGGCTGCCGGTGAGCGCCAGCGGCCCGAGCAGCGCGGCCGTCTGGACCTGCCGGCCCAGCCAGGACTGCGCGACCCGGAACACCACCTTGGCCCGCAGCAGGACCTTGCCCTTGGGCACGGCGAAGTTGGTCACCTGGGACAGGGCGCTGACCGGCCCGGCCGGCTTGGCCACGAGCTGGTCGGCGCTGACGAGCTGACCGCCCTGGAACTCGAGCCGGCCGCCGGACTGGGTGCTGATCGGGTCCGGCAGGGCGCTGGTGAACTGCGCCTCGGTGAGCTTGCGGGCCTCGGCCTGCTCGGGCGTCTCCGGCGGCGGGGGCGGCGAGCCGAGGGCGGCGATGATCCGGTCCGGCGGGGTGATCGTCGCCTCGGGCAGCGCGTGGCGCAGCCGACGGACAAGCAGGAACTTCGCCTCGCGGTCGGCCGGGATGACGAAGACCCAGGCCACCTGCGCCTCGCGGGAAGGCTCGGCGAGCATGGCGTCGGGGTTATTGAAGGCGATGAAGCGTCGGGTCTCCTTGCCGGCCGTCTCGAGCTTCTGCTTGCGGGTTTCGCGCTCGGCCGCGGGCATGCCCGACAGGGCGAGGAACTCGGCCGCGGCCTCGGGCGTCGGCTGGATGGCGGCCAGGGGGGTGTAGGCACGGGCTTGTGGCGCGTCCTCGTCCCGCCAGGCGATGACCTGCACCTGGGCGGGGCCGAGGCGCGTGACCTCGTCCCCGTCACGCATCTCCTCGGTACGGCGGATCCGTGCCTGGACGATGATCAGCCGGTGCTCGCCGTCGCGGGCCTCGGGCCCGAGGGCGGCGAGCACCTGGGGGTCGAGACCCTGGGGGAAGGTCTTGGGCTCGAGCACGTCGAGGATCTCGATGTTGCCCGGCCAGACCAGGAAGTTGCTCTTGGGCGTCGGCCGCAGGCGGAACATCGACGGCTGCTCGTCGAGCCGGGGCAGGTAATCGCGCAGCGGCGTGCCGGTGCTGAAGGCCCCGCCCGAGAGCCGGTTGAAGAACGACGCGGCCATCCGGTCGACGGGGATCCACAGACGTGAGGGGGCGGGCTCGACCCGCCCCTCGGCGGTGATCGTCACGCGCTGCAACCCGAAGGCGTCGATCGGCAGCGGCATGAAGCCCGCGCCGATGACCACCAGCCCGCTGGTCACGATCCCCGCCGCCAGCCCGCACAGCCCGCCGCCGACGTTGTCCAGCCAGTTCATCATCGACACCTGGCGGGAGAGGAAGTGCCCCGTCAGGGCCCGGAGCATGATCGTCAGCAGCAGCAGCGGCAGCAGCAGCCCCAGCCCCCAGGCGTAGTCCTGCAGGGGGTTGAGCAGGAAGCGGACGGTGATCGGCTCCCAGACGGCCAGGGCGAGGGCGCCGACGACGATCACGCCGACGAGGTGGACCAGCGCGGGGAAGAAGCCCTGGAACACGGCCCAGACGTAGGCCATCAGGAGCAGGAAGATGATCACGGCGAAATTGGCCAGCATGTCAGGTCCTTTGGCGAACGAGGGAACGGCCTGCCGGTCGGCGATGCGCGGGACGCTAGGCCATCCCGCCCGCGGTGGGCCGAGCGCCGGTGAGCACACGGTTGACCTCGCTGATGGAGGTCGAACCGTCGATGACCTTCGAGAGGGCGGCCTCCTGCAGCCAGATCATCTTCTGCTGCTTGCGGAGGTAGGCGCGGAGCTGGTCCATCTGCCCCTGGCTGATGTAGGAGCGGGCCTGGTCGTCGAGGGTCATGACCTCGAAGATGGCCAGCCGGCCGCGATAGCCCATCCCCGAGCAGTCCGGGCAGACGATCGGCCGGCTGTTGACGGTGACCTTGCCCGAGGCCTTGTAGAGCTGCCCGACGCGCTCGGGCGGCAGGTTGAGCTTGCGCAGGGCCTCGGCGTCGGGGCGGTAGGCCTGCCGGCAGGTCTTGCAGAGCGTGCGGGCGAGGCGCTGGGCGACGACGGCCGAGATGGCGCCCGCCGCGGCGTAGGGCTCGCCGATCATCTTGACCATCGCCGCGAGCGCCCCGAAGGCGTCGGGCTGCTGCACGCCGGCGTAGACGCGGACCGAGCGGGCCTCGTGCACCAGGGCCTTGGCCACCTCGGAGCTCAGCGGTCGGCCGATCATGAGCACCTGCGGTGACCGGCGGAGCGTGGCCGTGACGCGACGGGCGAGCTGCGCGTTCTCCGTGCCCGGCTCGACGACCTGGTGCTCGACGCCCTCGACCTGGTAGGCGATCTCGTCCTCGAGGGTCGTGACGTTGTGCAGGTAGGGGTCGTGCAGGTGGAGCATGCAGTAGAGCGTGGTGGTCAGCCCCTCGCTGGGCGGGGCGGAGATCAGCACCAGCCCGCCGGTCTGGCCCATCACCGGCTCGATCACCTGCCTCTGGGCCGGCAGCAGGCCGAGCTGGTCCAGCCCGCGGGCCGAGAGCTTGGCCGGGTCGATGTGGGCGGTCAGGCGCAGCTCCGTCGGCGAGCCCTGCGTGACCAGGGCCAGCACGTGCCGGCCCTTGCCGATGGCCTCGATGGTCACGTCGCCCTGCTGCTTCTTCCGCAGGTCCTCGGTGTCCATGCGGGCGTTGGTCTTGAGGTAGTTGACCAGCGTCATCGCCGCCTTGGGCGGCAGGTCGGGCTGCTCGTAGGCGAAGCCGTCGACCATCACGCTCGCCCGCGCCTTCTGGGCGCTGACGATCAGGTCGATCCGGTCGGCCCCGCGGGGCAGGGCGAACTCGATGAGCTCCTCGAGCTTGGCGTGGGCCTCGCCCAGCGGGGTGTTGGGGGCCGGCACGTCCTTGCGGGTGCTGTCGGCCGCGACGAAGGCGACGGTGGCTCGCTTCTGGACCTGGGCGTACTGGATCTGCCCGACCATGCCGCGAAGGCGGTCGACGGAGATCCGCCACCGCGCCGGCTCGGGCACCCGCGGGTTGCGGAAGGTGGCGTAGGCCACGAACCCGCCGCCGAGCAGGATGGCCGCCACGAGCAGACCCAGGATGAAGAAGGGCGTGATCAGCAGCAGCCAGAACGCCAGCATCGCCACGCCCATCAGGCCCGGGTGCCACATCCACTTCGGCAGCAGGTAGTAGTCCAGGTCCTGATCGACCATGGCGAAGAGTCGTGCCCAGCCCAAGAGCAGCAGCAGCACGATCAACGGCTTGACGAAGCTCAGCAGGAAAACCGATTCCGCCTGGGCCAGCATCGGCATCATGTCAACCTCCGCGGGGGGGGATCCTGGCCCTGGCCGCCCCGCCGACGGGCCCGCCCCGCACGGTCGTCGGCGGAAACAACTTTCATGATACGATCCCCCGCATCCTCATGCGAAGCTCCTCGACCGACGGCGCCGCCGCCTCGGCCGTGCGGGGGTGGATGAATTCCTTCTGCACCAGGTCCACGAGGCTGTCGGCCATCGACTGCATGCCCGCCTGCCGCTGGGCCTTGATGACCTGGTCCAGTTCGTGCTCGCGTCCGTCGAGGATGGTCTGGCGGGTCGGCGGGGACTGCAGCAGCACCTCCACGGCCGGCACGCGCTGGGGGTTCTCCTTGACCGTCGGCAGCAGCCGCTGGCAGACGAATGCCCGCATCTGCGTGGCGAGCATCGTCCGGATGGCCGGCCGGTACTCAGGGGCGAACAGCTCGTAAATTCGGGCGAACATGCCCGACGTCGAGGGGGCATGGATCGAGCCCAGCACCAGGTGGCCCGTCTCGGCCGCCTGGAGGGCCGCCTCCATCGTCGCCTTGTCGCGCATCTCCCCGATCATCACCACGTCCGGGTTCTCACGCAGCAGCGACCGCAGGCCGATCTCGAAGCTCGGCAGGTCCGGGCCGACCTCCCGCTGGTGGATCATGGCCTTGTCGTCGACCAGCAGGTACTCGATCGGGTCCTCGAGCGTGACGATGTGGCAGGCGCGCTGATGGTTGATGGCCTCGAGCATGGCCGCGAGCGTCGTGCTCTTGCCCGAGCCGGTCACGCCGCTGACGAGCACCAGCCCCTGCTCATACCGGCAGATGGCCTCGAGGACCGGGGGCAGGTGGAGCCTGGCGAAGGTCAGGTCCTCGCTCTGGAGGAGCCGCGCGGCGATGGCCAACTGGCCGCGGGTGCGGAAGATGTTGATGCGGAACCGCTTGCCGGCCGAGGCCGTGACGCTCAGGTCCACCGCCCCCTCGTTCACCAGCGTCTTTCGCTGGATGGGGCTCAGGCCGGCCTCGATCCACTGTTCGAAGACCTCGTCGGAGACGGGCTCGGCCTTGAGGGCCTGGAGCCGGCCGCGCAGGCGGATGCGGGGGGCCTGCTCGCCGCGGACCAGGAGGTCCGACGCCCCGTAGTTCACCGCCGCCTCGAAAAAACGGCGCAGCGGCGTGTCCATCAGCGTGGGCCCGCCGCGCAGGCTCTGGGGCTGACCGGTGGGCGAGGCGTCCGAGGGCTGCGGGGCTGAGTCTGGCTGGGCCATGATGCACGGCTTTCGCGGCTGTTGGGGATCGGTCGTCCGACGCGCCTGCGTTGCAACGGAGTCAACTTCCGGATCGCTTCCGGGTCTTCCGGGGTCTTCCCGGGGGGTTATGCCACTAAGCGTATCGGGACTTGGCGCTGCGCCAAGTATTTTTTCGTTTCTTCGATGGTGTACTGGCCGTAGTGGAAAATGCTCGCCACCAGCGCGGCGTCGGCCCGGGTCTCGGTCAGCACACGGCGGATGTGCTCCGGGCTCCCGCACCCGCCCGAGGCGACCACCGGCACGTCCACCGCCGCCGACACGGCCGCGGTCATCTCCAGGTCGTACCCGTCCTTGGTCCCGTCGGCGTCCATGCTCGTCAGGACGATCTCGCCGGCCCCCCGGCGGACGACCTCCCTGGCCCAGGCCACCGCCTCGAGCCCCGTCGGCCGCCGACCGCCGTGGGTGTGCACCTCGAAGACCGTCTTGCCGTCGCGGACGACGCGCTTGGGGTCGATGTTGACCACCGTGGCGCAGCGGCCGAACCGCCGGGCCGTCTGGGTGACGATGCCCGGATCCACCACCGCCGCGGTGTTGATGCTGACCTTCTCCGCCCCGGCCTGGATCAGGGCGGTGACGTCGTCGATGGTCCGGATGCCCCCGCCGACGGTGAAGGGCATGAAGCACTGCTCAGCCACCCGGCGGACCACGTCGAGCATGATGCCCCGGCCCTCGTGGCTGGCGGTGATGTCCAGGAAGACCAGCTCGTCGGCTCCCTGCCGGTCGTACTGGCGGGCGATCTCCACGGGATCGCCGGCGTCGCGCAGGCCCAGGAAGTTGACTCCCTTGACCACGCGGCCGGCCATCACGTCCAGGCACGGAATGATGCGGTGTGTCAGCACCCTATCATCATAACAACACGGCCCGTGCCGCCGGGGCGACG
>JADZET010000040.1 GCA_020850375.1 Phycisphaeraceae bacterium
CCGTCCCCAGCCTTGTCGCTGGTCTTGCTCGCCGCTTCCTTGACCAGCTGCGCCCCCATGTTCTCGCACTTGTCCGTCAGCTCGATCTCCTCCGCCACCGTCACGCCGTCCTTGGTGACGGTCGGCCCGCCCCAACTCTTGTCGAGCACGGCATTGCGCCCGCGGGGCCCGAGGGTGCTCTTAACCGCCGCCGCGAGCTTCTCGACGCCCGCCAGCAGGCTCTTGCGTGCTTCAACGTCAAAGGCCAGTTCCTTCACCGCCATGGCTTATAGTCTCCGTTAGTCGATGCGTGGGGTTCGCAGGTGATGGGCTAAATAGGTGCTTGGGACTCTCATTCCCGCCGTCGTCCGGGGGCCAGGCCGATCCGATCGCCAACAGACAGACAGCCGGTGCCTTCTGCCATCGCAATGCCCGTACCACTGCCCAAGGTGCCCTTGGCCTCATCGAATCACACAACATGCGTCACAATCAATCTTTATGGGTTGTGGGCCGTGTCGCATCCCTCGCCGGGGCCTGTCAAGCTGACAGTTTGCCAGGCCAGGCCTGCCGTTTTCGACCCGTTATGTCACTTGCGTGCAGTGTCGGTTGGGCAGGGGGGCAAGCCCGCTCACTTCCCCGCCGCCACCAGCAGCGTGATGACGTGGCAGGCGATCGCCCGGTTCTCCCCCAGCGCGTCAACCTTCTCGTGCGTCTTGCCCTTGAGGTTCACCTGCTCGAGCTCGCACCCCAACAGCTCCGCCAGGTTCTTCCTCATCGCCGCCTTGTGCGGGCTGAGCTTGGGCCGCTGAAGGATGATCGTCACGTCCAGGTTGCCCACCGTGTACCCCGCCGCCCGCATCCGCCGCACCGCCTCCTCGACAAACACCCGCGAGTCCGCGTTCTTCCATTTCGCGTCGTGGTCGGGAAAGAGCTGCCCGATGTCCTCCTGCCCCAGCGCCCCGAGGATGGCGTCGGTCACGCTGTGGTACACCACGTCCCCGTCCGAGTGCGCGTCGCACCCCCGGTCATGCTCGATCGTCAATCCGCCGACGACCAACGTCTTGCCCGGCTCAAGCCGGTGCAGATCAAACCCGTGGCCGACGCGGTAGGGCAGTTTTGCCTGTGAGGTCATATCTCGGCCGGCGGTGGGGGACTTGCGGGTGACTTCCTGGATACAACTTCCGGGGGGGGTTACTTCTTGGCCTTCTTGTGCTCAAGATCGGTGAAGTACTTCTTCGTCTCGCCGACGAGGTAGAAGCTGCCCGTGACCAGGATCAGGTCCTCCCGGCTGACCGCCCGCCCCGCCAGCCGCAGCGCGTCCTCGAGCGTCGGCGCCGTCTGGGCCATCTTCCCCGACAGCTCCCCGAACCGCACCAACAAATCCTCCGGCTCGGTCGCCCGCGGGTTGTTCTTCGCCCGCGTGAAGATCACCTTGTCCGCGCCCAGGCCGATCTGCTTGAGCATCCCGTTGATGTCCTTGTCCTGGGCGCACCCGAAGATCAGCACCAGCGAGTCGTACGCGATGTGCGCCCCCAGCGACCGGATCAACGCCTGGATCGACGCCGCGTTGTGCGCCCCGTCGATGATGACCCGTGGCTCCTTCCAGATCTCCTCCATCCGTCCGGAGATCTGCGTCTTGACCAGCCCCTCGACCACCTGCTCCTCGGCGATGTGGAAGTCGTGGCCCTTGAGCTTGTCCAGCATCGCCAGCGCCAGCCCGCAGTTGTGCGCCTGGTGCTCACCGCGCAGCGGCACGGCCAGGTGCTCGAAACGGCTCGACTCGGTCGTGATGCTCACCCGCGTGTGCGGCCCGAGCTCGCGGTTGGCCTCGAAGCGGTAGGAGAAATCAATCTGCTCGCCCAGGAACGACAGCGGCGTCCCCGTGTGCTGGGCCGCCTCGGTGAAGACCGCCGCCACCTCCGGCTCCTGGATCACGCTGATCGCCGGCACGTTCTTCTTGAAGATCCCCGCCTTCTCCTTCGCGATCGAGGGCAGGTCGCGCCCGAGCAGGTTGGTGTGGTCGAGGCTGATCCGCGTCAGCCCGCAGACCAGCGGCGTCACCGCCGTCGTCGCGTCCCACCGTCCGCCCAGCCCCGTCTCGAGCACCGCCACGTCCACCGCCTGCTCCGCGTAGTGACGCAGCGCCGCGGCGGTAAGGAGCTCGAACACCGTCGGCTGATCGTCCCCGAGCCCGGGGGTCTTGCCGGCGAGGAACTTCATCGCGTCGACGAAGTCGGCGTGGTTGATCATCTGCCCGTCGATGACGATCCGCTCGCGCATGTCCACCAGATGCGGGCTGGTGTACAGCCCCACCGTGTACCCGCATGACCGCAGCATGCTCGCGAGCATGGCGCAGGTGCTGCCCTTGCCCTTCGTCCCCGCCACCTGCACGCACTTGAGCTGCGCCTGCGGGTCGCCCATGAACTCCAGCAGCTTGCGCATCCGGTCGAGGCTGAATGCCTTCTTGTTCTTGGGCATGAACCGCATGCGTTCGAGGTCGTTGTGACCGAGCAGCCAGCGCATGGCGGAGGCGTAGTTGGTGATCTCCTGCGCCGCGGATTTTGACGTCATGGAAGTCTTTTTGGAGGACGCCGGCGCGCGGACGGCTCGAGCGGGGCGCTTGCCCTTGACCACCGCCTTGGGGGTGGTCTTCTTCGCCGAACGCTGCTCAGACACCCTCTTTTTTGAAGTTTTGGTCGAGGCTGGCATATACGACGATCGTACCAAATATCCGATTCGTCGTCAAATAAACGACTGTAAATATATTAAGGTTAAGCACTTACATCAATTCGGCGGCACAAACAAGTTTTCACTTTCTGGTCCTTGTCCTAGGAGGTTGTGGTAGGGGGGTCGAGCGGGCTGCGTGGCGCTAGCCGATCCTGTCCATCCCACCCATCAGCCCGCGCAGCACCGTGGGGACGCTCACGCTCCCGTCGGCGTTCTGATAGAGCTCGAGGATGGGAATCAAGATCCGTGGGCTGGCCGCCACGGTGTTGTTCAGTGAGTGCGCGTAGACGATCTTCTTCGTCTCGGCATCGCGGTAGCGCAGGTTCAGTCGCCGGCACTGGAAGTCGTACAGCCGGCTGGCCGAGTGCGTCTCGCCGTACTCGCCCCGGGGCCGCCCGTCCGCGTCCAGCGGCCCGCGCCCCGGCATCCACGACTCGATGTCCACCATGTCCGCGTTCTTCGGCCCAAGGTCGCCCGTGCAGCACTGCAAGAGCCGATGCGGGATCTCCAGCCGCTCCAGCAGCGTCCGCACGAAACCCATCATCTTCCGATGCCACGCCCGGCTGTTCGCCTCGTCGGCCCGGTCGATGACCACCTGCTCGACCTTCTCGAACTGGTGGATCCGGTACAGCCCCGCCGTGTCCTTCCCCGCCGCCCCCGCCTCCCGACGGAAGCACGTCGACACCGTCGTGTAGCACCGCGGCAGCGTCGCCCCGTCGAGGATCTCCCCCTGGTGGTAACCCATCAGCCCCACCTCCCCCGTCCCCGTCAGGTAAAGGTCATACCCGCCACCGCGCTCGGTCTCCTTCAGCTCGTACGCCTGCTCCTTGCCGTACGGGAAGAACCCCGTCCCGACCATCATCTCATCGCGCACGATCACCGGCACGCTCAGCGGCGTGAAACCGTTCTCCTGCACCATGAAGTCCAGCGCGTAACGCAGCACCGCCTGGTGAAGCCGCATCCCCATCCCCGTCAGCACATACGACCGCGACCCCGCCATCTTCACCCCGCGCTCGAAGTCGAACAGCCCCAGGCTCGCCCCCAGCTCCAGGTGCGTCTTGGGCGCGAACCCCTTGTTCTCCGCGAAGCTCTTGGCCGGGTCGAACCAGCCCGGGTTCCACCGGCTGATCTCGACGTTGTCCTCGCTCCCCTTGCCATGCGGCACGTCCGCGTCCGGCGGCAGGGGCACCGACAACCAGATCGCGTCACGCTTGGGCTCGAGCTCCGCGATCGCCGCGTCGAGCTCCCCCTCGCGCTGCTTGATCTGATTCGGCCGCGCCTGCAGCGCCTCGAACTGCTTCCGGAGCTGCTCCTTCTCCCCCGGCGCTGCCTTCTTGAGCCGCCCCGCCAGCTGCCCGATCTCCTTGGAGATCTTGTTCTTCTCCGCCGCCAGCCCCTCGCGCTCGGTCGTGGCGCTCCGCAGCCGGGCGTCGAGCTCCAGCAGGGCGTCGAAGTCCACGGCGATGTTCTTCGCCGCCGCGCCCTGGCGGTACTTGTCCGGGTTCTCGCGCAGGTCCTTGAGGTCGATCATGACGGTCCGGTTCCGTGAGGTGGAACCGCACATGTTAATCGGTCAGGGTCAGGCGTGTCGACCCGATGCCGTCGACGCGCCTAAGTCCAGCCGAGACGGCGAGCGATCATCCTCCGCGTCCGTCCCGCGGCCAACCGCCAGCGCAGCTGACGAAGGCGCGGGTCGCTCGGACGCATGCGCTCGCACCGACGAAGGCACGCCGCGGCGCGACCCAGCCGGCCGGCGCGGAGGTACCCCAGCGTCAGGTTCTCGAGGCTGATGACCTCGTGCTCGCCCATCCGCAGCAGCTGTCGGCAGTCGGCGATGCCGCGATCCGTCCGGCGAGATTGCAGCAGGGCCACGCTCCGGTAGAGCAACGCCGCGCGGAGCAGCCCCCGGTCCGCCCACGCCCATTCGATCAGCGGCGTCACCAGCTCGCTCGCACGCTCCGGCCGGCGCAGGTCGATCATCAACCGGGCCAGATCGAGGCGCTGGCGAGGCAGCATCCCCTCCTGCCTGGCCTGGCAAAGCCCCAAGCGATACGCCTGAGCCCGATGCCCGCACGCGAAGGCCAGCCTTGCACGCAGCCCCAGCAGACCCGGCGGGCTTGCCCTCTTCGTCTGCACCGCGCCGAGGTGCGCTCGCGCCGTGTCATGTCGCCCCAGCACCAGCGCCGCCTGCGCCAGCCCCAGATGCGCTCGTGCCTGGCATGACGCGATCCCCAGCGCGCGTTGGAAGATCGTCATCGCCTCGGTCGGCCGGTCCAGCTCCAGCAGCAGGTGCCCGAGCTCGATCAGCGCCGGACCGTCGCTCGGGCAGCGGATCAGGTGCATGAACAGGTGATCCCGCGCCGCCGACGGCCGCCCCAGGAACGTCTGCAACTGCGCCAGCTTCCGATGCGCCAGCGGGTGGTCCGGCTCGAGCCGAAGCACCTGCTGCCAGCACCACAGCGCCCGCGCCCAGTCCTTGCGCGCCCACAGGCTCACCGCCACGTGCTCGAAGCACAGCGGGCACTCCTCGGTCACCAGCCGCGCCGCGTAGAACGCCTGCTCCGCCAGCTCGTGCCGACCGAGCATCGCCTGGGCCAGGATCAGGTGGCAATAGGCCGGCTCGCTGTCGCGTTCCTGATTCGTGACGGCCGTCAGGTGCTCCACAGCCTGCGTGTACTGCCGACACCGCACCAGGTTAATCCCCAGCCGCAGTGTCGCCTGCACGTCATGTGGCCGATGAATAAGAACAAGCCGGAAGCTGTCCGCCGCCTCATTGAACCGGCCCAGGGCCTCGAGCGTCAGCCCCAGGTCGAACCGCCACTCCGGCTGGTCCGGGTTGACCGCCAGCGCCGCACGCCACTCGGCCAGCGCCTGCTGCCACTGCCGGGCCTGCAGAAACCTCTGCCCGCGCTGGGCGTGCTGTTCGGCTCGCACCCACTCGTTCATGACACCCAGCCCAGAGCGCCAAGACCCTCGGCTGCTCCACGCCGACGCCACGGCTCATCACCACGGTGACGAACACCATGAAAGCGTCGATCCACCGAGCTATGATAGCCCATACCGGCCCGATCGGGTGGTCCGCTCAGGGGCTGTCACAGGCCGCGGGGGATCGCGCTCGACGACGGATGGATGGTGACGGACGGCCGATGACGGAACGACTTTCTTTTTCGAATCTTGCCCCGACGAGTCAAACGACGCGGCCGCGATCGGTGTTCAGGGTCTGGGCGCTGCTCACGCTGGTCGCCTCGGCGGTGTGGATAACCTCGCCCACCCAGGCCTTCTTAAAAAGCCTGCTCAGCGGTGGGGCCGAATCACCCGCCTTGTCCGAGACGAACCAGAGTCACCTGCCCCTGGCCGAGACGGTGGAAAACTCCAATCTCGAGGCCACGGATCGCCAGCGGGCCGCCGCCGAGTGGCTGACCATTCAGACCCCCGAGTCCCTCGCCAGAATGGTCGAGGACCTGCGGCAGGGCGACGCCGCCGTCCGCCAGGCGATCCTGCACGCAATTGCCGCCTCGCCCGCTCCACCGCCCCCGGGGCTCGCCGAGCCGCTCGTGGAGATGCTCTCGACCGTCACCCCCACACAGACCGAGGACCTGGGCGTCGCCCTGGGCCGGTTCCTCGACGTCAAGCTGACGGCCCGTCTGATCAAACTGGCCGAAGACCAGGCCGCCCCCTCCGACCAACGCCGTGCCGCCATCGCCGCCCTGGGTTATCAACCGACCAGAGCCGCCGTTCAGTCCCTCGTCGGCCTGCTCGACGACGCCTCCCCGCAGGTCCGCTCGGCCGCGCTCGGCGCTCTCGAACAGCTCTCGGGCATCGTCAGCTTCGGCCCCGACCCCGATCGTTGGCGCTTGTGGTGGCAGCAGAACAGCTCCCTGAGCGACACCCAGTGGACCATGCTCCTCTCGGGCAGTCTGTCCGGACGCGTCAAGGACCTCCGCCAGAACCGCGACGTCCTCCGCCAGCGGCTGATCGACCTCAACCGGCAGGTCTACCTCGGCCTGGACCTGCCCGAGCGCGAGACCATGCTCTCAGCCATGCTCGCCGACCCGCTGGGCGAGATCCGGGCCCTGGGCATGGACCTCGTGGGCCAGCGCATGCTGGACATGGGCGCCGACGGCATCACCCCCGCCCTGCGAGCGGACCTGCTGCGCCGCCTCGACGACCCGCAGCCTCAGATTCAGCGGCGTGCGGTGCTGCTGCTGCGCGACCTGGCCGACCCCGATGGGGCCGTCGCCGTCGCCGAGCGCCTTGGCGTCGAGCGGTGGCGGCAGTCCCCCCCCTCGGTCATCCAGGCTTACTTGCTCATCATGGCCCGCGTGCCCAGGGCGGCCGTTGTCCGGCCGGCGATGGACCTCCTCAGCGACGCCACCCTCGGCCCGGACGCCGCGCGGGCGTTGTCCGCCGCCGCCGACGCGGGCCTGCTCTCCCCCGACGAACTGACCACCGCGGCCGACGGGGCACGCGAGCAGGTCAACCGGACGGATCGCCCCGAGCCCGCCTACATCCAGCTCCTCGGCCGCACCGGCACGGAGGAAGATTGGGCACGCATCGAGAAGCTCCTGGATCACCCCGACGACAACGTCCGCGAGGCCGCCGCCCGCACCTGGGCCCTCTACGGCCGGCCGCTCGAGCCCCTGGCGGCCCGCGCCGGCGACGCGATCATCCAACCGATCTTCTACAGCGAGGCCGGCCGACGCGGCAACAACGCCGAGATCTTCCTCACCCTCGTCGATCACCCCCCGTCCAAGAGCTCCCTGGCCGACGCCTGGGTCGACGCCCTGACGCGCGTCGCCGCCCGCGTGATGCCGGACCTGGTGCTGACGGCCAACCACCGGCTCGAAGTCGCCGGCCAGCCCCCGGAACTGCGCGAGAAACTCCTGACCGCCTCGATCGCCGCCTACCTCGGCGACGGCCGCACCACCGCCGTGCTCCCCCCCGACGCCGCGATCGCCACGCACGGATCGAGCCTCGGATTCGACCTGGCCAACCTGCTCCTGACGCGGGCCAAACTCCGCCTCGCCGCCGGGAATTTCGACGCCGCACGCGGCGATTACCTGCGCATCACCGGCCTGGGGCAGACCCTCCCGGAGGACTCGCTCGAGCAGATCGAGGACGGCCTGATCATCACCAACCTCCAACTCGCCGCCCCCGACGCCGCCGCGCAGCAGGCCCGGGCCGCCATCGACCGCTGGAAAGATTCCGACGTCCTCGGCGATCGGCGCGAGCTGCTCGTCAAGCTGTTCGTCGATGACATCGCCCGACGCCGCCGGAGCAATGACATGGCCGCGGCCGGGGCGACGCTCCAGGCCCTCGAGCCCCTGCTCGATGACAACATCTCCGACGACCTGCGTCGAACGATCGCGGACTTGCGTACACAGATCAGCCCGCCCCCGCCCGCGTCCTCGCCGACCACCCAGCCCGCCCAGACACTGCCCTGACCGTCACCCCCGCAACGTCTCATCACCCGGCACGGGCACGCCGATCGACGCCACGTAAAGATCCCCCAGCACCGCCCGCGCCGCCGGCTGCGCAAAACTCCTCTTGCACGCGGCAAACGTCACCGTCACCCCGGCGGTGATCGTCGTCTGCCCCGCGCCGCCCGCCGTGTTCGCCTCCAGCCCCGAAGGGATGTCCACGCTCAGCACACGTGCCCCTCGCTCCGCGGCGTGATCATTGACCTCCCGGATGATCTCATCGAACGGCGCCCTTACGTTCCCGGTGAATCCCGTGCCCAGCAGGGCGTCGACGATCAGGTCCGCCTCGCTCAACCTCTGGCGGAGCAGCGACCCGTCGATCCTCCCCGGGGCAGTCATGCCACCGCAGAGCACGTCGCACATCCCGCCCATCGCCTCGAACACGCGCAGGTTCGTCCCGGCATCCGGGCTCAGCGCATCGGCCGGTCTGGTCAGCAGCACGCGCACCTCCACGCCCTGCAATTTCAGGAACCGCGCGATGACCAGCCCATCGCCCCCATTGTTCCCCGGCCCGCAGAGGATCAACGCCTCACCCTGTCCCGCCCGTGAGCAACGCCCAAGCTCAGCCATCGCCACCTCAGCCGCCCCCCGACCGGCGTTCTCCATCAGCACCAGCCCCGACGCCCCCAGCGTCCGCATCGCCCACTGATCCACCTGCCGGCATTGCTCACGCGTCAGCAGCCGTTCACCCGCCAGCTCGGTCACGCGCCGGACCATCGGGCTCAGCCGCTCGGTAGGGGGCTCTTGTCTCGCCATGGCTCATCCTTCACCCTGGGCCAACCGTCGATCCTTAGGCCTGACCGGGCCCATTGTCCGATGAATGACCAGGGGCGTCACCCCGCCAGTTCACCGGGCCGCGCCCCAGGTCAAATCCCAGAGCCTCAGATCATGCCCAAAACGACCTCCGCCCGCGGCACTCCCGCCTCCTCCGCCCCCGATCGTCCGCACGCCGGCCGCCTGATCATCTACGGCGCCGGCGGTCACGGCCTGGTCGTCGCCGAGGCCGCCGCGGCCGCGGGCTGGAGCGTCCTGTGCTTTGTCGACGACCGCTACCCCGCCCAGCCCGTGGCTGGTTGGCACGTCCAGCCCCGCACCATGCTCAAGGACGCCGACGCCGCCGTCCACGTCGCCATTGGCCACAACGCCGCCCGCCAACGCGTCACCGAGGAGCTCACCCGCTCGGGAATGACCCTGGCGACGGTGGTGCACCCCACCGCCTGGGTCAGCCCCTCGACCCAGATCAGCCCAGGCGTCTACATCGGCCCCCACGCCGTCGTCAACGGCCTGACCGCGATCGGCCCCGGCGCCATCATCAACAGCGCCGCCGTGGTCGAGCACCACGTCCGCATCGGCGCCTTCGCCCACGTCGGCCCCCGCGCCGTCCTGGCCGGCCGCGCCGTCGTCGGCGACGGGGCCATGCTCGGCGCGGGCGCCATCCTCCTCCCCCAGGCCAAGGCCGGCGACCAAGCCATCATCGGCGCCGGCGCCGTCGTCCTGCACGAAGCCCCCCCCGGCCAGACCGTCGCC
This sequence comes from Phycisphaeraceae bacterium, assembly GCA_020850375.1. The sequence continues at coordinate 9,714 of JADZET010000040.1, forward strand.
GGTGTCCCTTCCAAGGCCATCCGGCCAACCCCCTCGCCCGGGTCCCCCTAGCCTCAGACCATCAGTCATTGACTTCCCAAAGCCGCCCCCACGCCGGCCGCCGCCCAAGCCGGTCCACCATCTCCGCGAACGCATCCCGCGACTGGCGTAGATGGGCGTAGACGTCCCCCCCGACCGAGTACCCCTGAAGATCAATCCACCCGTCATACCCCGCGTCGCTCAGGCACGTCAGCAGCGCCAGGTTGTCCAGGTCCCCCTGACCCAGCGGCTCAATCGTCGGCCGACCACCCTTCTCCGCCGAGCGCGTCGACCCGCACAGATTCGCCCCCTTGATCCCCCCCCGCGTCGATCGCGCCACGCTCAACTGCTCCCGCAGCCGTCGGAGCCTGGCCTCCTCCTTGTAGTACCAGTGAAACCCGCAGAACACGCACCCCAGCCGCGGATGGTTCAGTCGCTCGACCAGCCGCAACCCATCCCCGAAACGCTCGAGCCAATCATTGCAGTGCGGATAAAGCCCCAGCGTCAGATCGCGTCGCTCAGCAATCTCCAGCAATTGCTCAAGCACCTTCACTGCCGCGTCGTCCCCACGCGGATCGGAGATGGGCACGGACCCGTCACGGACGCTCAGCGCGATCTCGACGTGCCGCGTCGCTTCAAGCTCGTTGAGGATCTGGATCGTCCTCTGCGGTCTCATGTCCTCCCGCGTGCCGGAAAGGTCGACGAACAGGCTCACCCCCACGACCTCCACCCCCGTGCACCGCGACTCCGCCGCCAGGTCCGCCATGCACGCATGCTCAAACGCCGTGTAGCAGGCATGGTGATACCCCCGGATCCCCAGCTCCGCGAGCATCTCCATCCGTGCCGGCAGCCCATACGTCCCGATCGGCGTCTTGAACGCCGTGCCCATCACCGACAGTTCAAGGCTCATGGTGATTCTCCCTGTGGCCCGCTATCTGATCGCGGCGAAAACCCAGCCTAATCGTAACCCACGGCCGAGGTGACGGTCAGGTCGGTTATATTTGGCAGCCTTGGCGGCCCGGTTCCGACCCCGATGTGAAAGTCGGACGGCCGCTTCAGGAGCCAGGACATGCTTGACCTGTCCATCAACCCCGAGGCCCTCGACCACGCCGTCGCCCGCGCCAAAGAGCGCGGCATCATCCTCCCCACCTTCGCCCAGATGGCCGACCCCTCGCGCATCCCCGAATCCATCCGCGCCCGCCTGGCCAACGTCGGCCTGTGGGACATCGACCCCGCCAACCTCTTCCGCATCACCTGGCAAAACGCCCCTCAACCCCATGGCGGCGGCTACGGCCAGGTCAACGCCCTCGAGTTCCCCTCCTCGCTCACCGGCACCCCCGCCCGGATCATCGCCCTCGTCGGCAAGTGGTTCCCCACCGGCGCTCACAAGGTCGGCGCCACCGCCGGATGCCTCCTGCCCGCCATGGTCACCGGCCAGTTCGACCCCACACGCCAGTTCGCCGCCTGGCCCTCCACCGGCAACTTCTGCCGCGGCGGAGCCTACAACGCCACCCTCCTGGGCTGCCGCTCGATCGCCATCCTCCCCCAGGGCATGAGCCGCGAACGCTTCGAATGGCTCAGCAAGCTCGACACCGAGGTCATCGCCACCCCCGGCAGCGAGAGCAACGTCAAGGAGATCTTCGACAAGTGCTGGGAGCTGCGCTCCACCCGCCCCGACGTCGTGATCTTCAACCAGTTCGAGCAGATGGGCAATTACCTCTGGCACTACCACGTCACCGGCCGCGCCATGCGCCAAGTCCTCGAACGCCGTCTCGGCCCCCAAGACACCTTCCGCGGCATCGCCGTCACCACCGGCTCCGCCGGCACCCTCGCCAGCGGCGACTACCTCAAAACCCTCTTCCCCACCGCCAAGATCGCCGCCAGCGAAGCCCTCCAATGCCCCACCCTCCTCAAAGCCGGCTTCGGCGAGCACCGCATCGAGGGCATCGGCGACAAGCACGTCCCCTGGATTCACAACGTCCGCAACACCGACCTGGTCATGGCCATCGACGACGACGCCGCCATCGCCCTCGTCCGCCTCTTCAACGAAGAGGCCGGCCGAGCCTACCTCGTCCAGCGCGGCGTCCCGGAAGCGACCGTCGATCAGCTCAGCCTCCTGGGCATCTCCGGCATCGCCAACCTCCTCTCATCGATCAAGCTCGCCAAGTGGTACGAGATGGACGACCACGACGTCGTCCTGACCGTCCTGACCGACTCGATGGACCTCTACCACAGCCGCGTCGCCGAGCTCCGCCAGAAGCACGGCCCCTACGACGAACTCGACGCCGCCGCCGACTTCCACCGCCACCTCCTCGGCTGCGACACCGCCCACGTCCGCGAGCTCGATCACCCCGCCAAGCAGGCCATCCACAACCTCAAGTACTACACCTGGGTCGAGCAGCAGGCCCGCACCTCCGACGAACTCCGCGCCCAGTGGCACGACCGCGACCACTGGACCGCCACAGCGAAACAAGTCGACGAGATCGACAGCCTGATCGAACAGTTCAACCGTCGAACAGGCCTGGCCGGGAATTCTTGATCGGCCCAAGGACGCGTCAAGCCATGCTAGCAGTGTGACGCATGACAACCGCCCGCCTACCCGTTGCTGACACCGTGTTCAGACCCTCCGCCTCACGAGCACCAGTGCCCCCGCCAGCGACATCAGCCCGACCGTCGCCGGTTCCGGCGTCACAACGATCGTGGCGTCGGCCAGCGTGCTGGCGATGCCGGGCCCGAGCGTGGTATCGACCGCTGCATCGCCCCACCCTAGATTTGTCAGCGGCCCGCCGTACGGGGCGCGATACGTGATGCCGCCGCCCTGGTTCGACGTGATGAAGACATTGGTCGTTCCCGGCGCCAGCCCTTCCACGGTGAACTCAGCGACATTCCAGAGCCCGAGAATTGCCTCGGGTATTTGTACGTAACCTTCGTGCCACCCCGGGTTGCTACCGGGCAGACCTAAGTATGGCACCGCCCCATCAAGATCGAAGCCCGTGGCCAGGTTGCCCGCGGTCGGCCATGCGGACTGGGGGTTCCAAGGGAAATGATCTACCTGCACCTGATTCGCTACGGCGATGCCCGGGGTAGAGCTGAGAATGTCAATTCCCATCCCCTGGATGTACTCGTTGTAGCCTACATAGGCCCAGAGATAGAGATGGGCGGTCTCCCCCGGCGCAAGCGTGACCGTGGGGTTGATCTGCGACGGCGGGTTGAACATGTCGTACCAACTATGCGTCGACAGAAAGACCACGGCGGCGCTCGTCCGTGACGCCAGACAAACAACCAGCAAGGCGATGGCTGCAAGACGTGTCGATTTCATATTTGTCTTCCTCCTGTCTGCCGCATGCACCGCAGCAGACAACAAGAGTATGGCAGACAAAAGTAGATTGATCAATGGGTTTTAGCTGTTGATGGACTAAGGAAATGTCTGTAGGCCACCCGCCATCAAATGCCCGTTGGAGGACGGTGTAATGCCCGCGTGATCATCCCCAGCCGCCAGGCGATCCTGCCCAATCACAGCACCCCATACCTGTCATACACCTCGCGAAGCGTCTTGCCCGCCAGCAGGTCCTGCCGCGACGCCGTCTCCTTCCCCGCCTTCTCTTTTGCCAGCCGCAGCACCTCATCCTCCACCGCCCGGGGGATCACCACGATCCCGTCGAAGTCCGCAAAGACGATCTCCCCCGGCTGCACCAGCACCTCCCCGCACCGCACCGGCACGTCATACGCGATCACCCGCCCGCGCCCCAGCGAGTCCAGCGGCCGGATCCCCGTGTAATACACCGGGAAGCCCAGCTCAATGATCCGCAGGCAGTCCCGGATCTGGCTGTCGCACACACATCCCGCCGCCCCGTTCCGCCGGGCGATCGTGCTGAGCAATTCCCCCCACGGCGCGTTCGTCCCGCCGTAGTCCGTCGAGTGCACCGCCACGTCCCCGGGCTTGAGCGAATCCACCGCATCGATCTCGCAGCCGTACGGATCGTCCTCGACGACGTAGTCCGTCTCCATCCACCGAAACGTCTTGGCCCGCCCCACAAATCCGCACTTCCGCGGGTCCGGCAGCAGGGGCCGCAGCCGCTGGTGCATCGCCTGCGCCCGATACCCCAGCCCGTCGAGGATGTCGCACACTGCCGGCACATACAGATGCTCTTTGATAAAGGCGAATCGTTCGTCGTCGTTCTTGAACACGCTCATGCTCCTCACGCCAGACCCAGCAGCGTCAAGCTGTCGCGGTGGATCATCGCGTCGATTTGCTGTGTGTTAAGCCTCGGCAGCCCCGTCCCCTCGACCATGGCATTGAGCCTGCCTAACCCCTCGATGCTCGCATTGACCGTCGTGAACGGGTAGTCGC
>JADZET010000041.1 GCA_020850375.1 Phycisphaeraceae bacterium
AATTACGTATTCTGCTTCCGGCTCAAGGCAAGATGTGGATTCCCGGGTTTTGGGCCGGGAAATGGGTGGTTCGTCCGCAGCGGCGGGCTGGAACGTCCTGGATCGACCTTCTTTCATAAAATGGTCTGATGCCGTGGGCTAGACGTGGCCGATCTGATTCGTGCCGCGTTCGAGCAATACGCGCCCCCGTAGCTCAGTTGGATAGAGCGACAGCCTTCTAAGCTGTAGGTCGCAGGTTCGACTCCTGCCGGGGGTATTTGGGGCTGTGCAGGATGCTCAGTGCTTGCACTTGCCGACTGGGCCGACCAACGCGATGGCATGCTCACCACGACGTCTGAAGTTTCGTCGGGTCGCCGCCTGGGTCGTGCTGGGGGTGCTGGTCGGTGTTCTGGCGGAGTATGTGGTCTTGCCGGGTGTTGTCAGGACGGTGGCTCAGGGACGGCTCAAAGGATTAGGGCTGGCAGACGTCGAGCTTGGCATCCGGCGGGTCGGACTCTGGTCGCTGAGCGCCCGGGGGCTGGCGGCGTCGGGCGACCCGCGATCGCCTCGGGTGGATCGGGTGAGCGTGGCGTACTCGCCGGCGTCGGTCTGGCAAGGTCGGGTCCACGGGATCAGGGTTGATGGCTGGCGCGTCGACGTGACGTTGGCGGACGGATCGTGGCGTCTGGTGGGCTTGGAGCTGCCCAGCGCTTCGACTGCTTCTTCGCGGGGCTGGTCGCTGGACGAACTGCGTGACCTGCCCCTGGACACGATCGAGCTTGGCCATGGGTGCGTCACGGTGCATCAGGCGGGTGGTGCGAGCGTTGACCTGCCGCTGTCGGGGCTGAGCTTCGTTCGCGGGCCAGAGGCGGGCGTTTGGCACGTGACGGGCGGGATCGAACTGCCTGGGGCTGTGGTAACGCTGACGGGTGAGGTTCGCCCTGGGAATTCGAAGGCGGGCTGGCGCCAGGAAGTCGAGTTGAACATAACCGGCAAGGACGTTGATCTGGCGAGATGCTTGAATCTGGTCGGCGATCGGTTCGCGGGACAGGTGCTGCACGTCGGCGAAATGCACGTGCGGGCGGTGATGAGCTTCGACCAAGGGCAGACGCGGCCGGCGGTTGAGGCGACGCTGAAGTTGGCGGGGATCGACGCGACGATTCCGGCGTGGGGGCTGGCGATCAAGGGTGCTTCGCTGGATTGGCCGGTGCGATGGACGGCGGAGATGACGAGCGACGAGGGGGGTGAGATGCAGGGACATGTCGCCATCCCCCCTTTTACGTTGTTCGGTGGGTCTTGGCCTGAGATCACCGGGGTGATAGATCAACGTGGGCTGGCGTGGACCGCCCTTGTGAGCCTGCCGTTGAAACTGGATTCTCCGCTGGCTGCGAGGTTGACAGTGGGACTGGAACGTGAGCCGATGGTCGTGGCGGCGGAGTTTCGGCTGGATGAGGCGGCGGGCGGGCAACTTGGCGAGATGATGGAGCGCCTGACGACGTCGGAGCTTCTCAAGGGGTTGAGTTTCGAGGGCGTCTGGGGGGCCGGCGTGAGCTGGCGGTGGCCGGGGATGGGCGGGCCCGCGGCGGACGTGCGGGTGGAGAACCTGACCGTCCGCGGTGTGGAGCGTGACATGGCGGTTGAGGGAGTGACGGGGACGATTCACTTCGATGGGCTGAGCCCCCTATCGACGCCCGGGTCGCAGCGGGTGACGTTCCGGGGGGGGCACTCGGGGCCGTTGGCGGTCGGCGAGGGTTTGGTGGAGTTTCGGCTGACGCCCCGGGAAGAGACTTTCGGGGGGGTGTTTGTTGAGCGAGCGGTCTGTGGGTTCGGACGGACGGGGCGGTTGGCGGCGTACGCGTTCCCGATCCGGTTCGAACGGTCTCGCTTCGACTTCGAGCTGATGCTCGAGTCGGTGGGCATCCAGGATCTCTTGACGCTGATGACCACCACGCAGGTGCGCGGCGACGGACTGCTCTATGGGCGGGTGCCGGTGTCGATCGACCTGGATCGGCCGCAGGTGGTCGAACTGGGGCGTGGGTATGTCTTCGCCCAGCCGGGGGACGGCTGGCTGGAGGTGTCGGATCGGCGGTGGCTCGAGGCGACGCTGGGGGCGGCGGATGCGTCGGTGGCGGGTCAGGTGCAGCAGCAGACGATCGACGCGCTGACGGACTACGAGTACCAGCGGCTGGCGTTCTACGTCGAGCCGACCGACGGGGGTTTGGTGATCCGGATGGAGACGTCCGGACGTGGGCGAAAGGGGGCGAACCCGTTGGAGATCGGGAGCCTGAAGATTAACATCAAGGGAGCGGACCTGTGGCTGAATGAGTGGCTGCGGCCGGCGCGGGGGTCGCCGCAGGCGGTGGACCACGCGTTGGACCGATATATGCCGTGAGGGGGCGTTCTGGGGGTGTTCCTGGGTCATTCCGGGGGCAATACCCGGGTGGGGCTGGACGTTGAACGGGTTAGAAGCGAGGCGCTGCATGAAGAAGACAACCCCCCTGCTGCTGCTTGGTCTGGCGGTGATGCTCGGATGCTCGCCGAAGGTCCGGATCGAGCCGATCAGGGTCGAGCCGATCCACATCACCATGGACATCAACCTGCGCGTGGATCGGGAGCTGGACGACTTCTTCAGCTACCAGAAGCCGTTGCCGGCGATCACGATGCCCTCGTCGGATGTCACGCAGTAAGCACGCTTGCAGAGGACGCTTGCCATGAACGCACGACGCATCATGCTGATCATTCTGACGCTCACACTGGCGATGTCGGCCTGCCTGGTACACGCGCAGCAGGACGAGAAAGAGGCGCTGCGCAAGCGCTTCGAGGCCCGTGACCCGGCGGTGCAGCAGCTCAAGAACCAGGGGAAGGTCGGGGAGACGTACCTGGGCTACCTGGAGCTTCGGCCGGGTCAGTCGCTCGATGAGCAGACGCAGGCCACGTTCGACCAGGAGAACACGGACCGCCGCCGGCTCTACCAGATCATCGCCAAGGAGCAGAACACGGCGGCGGAAAACGTCGGGCGCCGCGCGGCGCAGCGGAATTTCGCGCGGGCGGCGACGGGGCACTGGCTCAAGGGGGAACGCGAGGGGTGGTATCAGAAGAAGTGATCACCCCCCTGCCATCTTGATTTCGTACCAAGAAAAGCCCGGGAGAGATGCCCGGGCTTGTTTGTTCTGGGCGTGTCAGGTCAGGGTGTTTTGTTAAAGATCTCGTCGAAGAAGGCCTTCATCATCGCTTTGGCGCGTGCGGCGGCACGGGCATCGTAGGCCACCCCGGGAAGCCCGGAGGCGCCGGCGGCGGGGTTCATGAAGGCGTGGACGGCGTTTCCGAGCATGACCAATTGCCAATCGACGGTTGAGGCGCGCAGGGCGGTGACGAAGCCCTGGACCTGGCCGTCGGGAACGTGCGGGTCGCTGGCGCCGTGCAGGACGAGGATCGCCGGGCGGATGGCGGCGGCCTCCTCGGGGGTGGGGGCGATGAGGTTGCCGTGGAAGCTGACGGCGGCGGCAAGGTCGGCGCCGCTGTAGGCCAGCTCGAGCACGGTCGAGCCGCCGAAGCAGAAGCCGATGGCGGCGATCTTTTTGGGGGCGGTCAGGGGGTGCTCACGCAGAACTTCCAGGCCGGCGGCGGCGCGCTGGCGCCAGACGGCGGTGTCCTTGCGCATTTCGCTGGACCAGGCGGCGGCCTCGCTGGGCTGGGTGGTGGACTTGCCCTGGCCGTACATGTCGACGGCGAAGGCGATGTAGCCCATCTGGGCGAGATCGCGGGCCTGCTGGCGGGCGAAATCGTTCAGGCCCCACCACTCGTGGACGACCAGGACGCCGGGACGCTGGCCCTTGACGGCGTCGTCGTAGACCAGGAAGCCCCGGAGCTGGGTTGGGCCGTCGTTGTAGTCAACTTCTTGAGTGACCAGCTCGGCGCGGGCGGTCAGGGTGAAAAGGAGCGTCACGGCGAGGGTCAGGCGAGCGATCCTCTTGGGATGTGTGGACATGGAGTTCCCCTACCCGGGGTCATTGCCCCGGCTTGGCAGATGGTGCGTGGGAGATAATAGGCGGGGTGAGGCTACTGGTCTTCGCGGAGGGCGTCGAGGGCCTGTTCGACGGTGAAGCGGCCCTCATAGAGGGCCTTGCCGACGATGACGCCCTGGATGGGCAGGCCGCGCAGGGCCCGCAGGTCGTCGAGCGTGCCGACGCCGCCGGATGCGACGACGGGTGTGTAGGTGGCCTCGGCCATCTGGCGGATGGCGGCGACGTTGGGGCCCTTGAGCAGTCCGTCGGTGGCGATGTCGGTGTAGATGATGGCGGCCAGGGGCCAGTCGGTGACCTTCTTGGCGATGTCAACGGCGGAGGTGGCGAGTTGCTCCTCCCAGCCGCTGACAGCCACCTTGCCCTCGCGGGCGTCGAGGCCCAGGACGAGCCGGCCGCGGTACGTCGGGTTGCCCATCAGGGACTCGAACCAGGCCCAGTTGCGCAGGGCGGCGGTGCCGAGGATGACGCGGAAGGCGCCGGCCTGGAGGAGGCGGTTGATGGCGCCCTCGGTGCGGATGCCGCCCCCTACCTCGATGCGGAGCTTGGTCTCGCGGCTGATGGCCTCGACCACGGCGTGGTGGACGAACTTGCCGTGGCGGGCGCCGTCGAGGTCGACCAGGTGCAGCCAGGCGGCGCCGGCGGCCTCGAACATCTTGGCCTGCTCAATGGGATCGACGTCGTAGGTGGTCTGCTGGTCGTAGTCGCCCTGGGCCAGACGGACGACCTTGCCTTCGCGGAGATCAATGGAGGGGAACAGATGCATGAGGGGTCCTGGGGTGGAACGACTCGGGGCTGGCGCCTCGGCTTGGGAGGGCAGAAAAAAATCTTCCGGGGGTTATCCGGGGGTTATCCGGGGGTCAGGGGATCTTGGCCAGCTCGGCCAGGGCGGCTGCGTCAGGCGCGGCGTTGCCGGCCCAGGCCTTGACGCGGAGGTGATCGGGCTGGGTGGCGTGGAGCTTGGCCAGCTCGATGTAGTGCGGGGGGTTGATCTTGAGGAAGGCTTTTTCGTCGTCGTTGACGGGACGCCCCACCTTGGCCGGGACGCCCATGACCAGCATGCCGTCGGGGACGACCATGCCGGGGGGGACGATGGCGCCGGCGGCGACGACGCAGCCCTTGCCGATGCGTGTCCGGCCGAGCAGGACGGCGCCCATGCCGATGAGGGTGCCGTCGCCGACGTACTCGCCGTGGACGACGGCGCCGTGGCCGATGACGACGTCCGAGCCGATGACGTTGGGGAAGCCGAAGTCGCAGTGGATGACGGCGTTGTCCTGGACGTTGCTGCGATCGCCGATGGTGACGGTAGCGACGTCGCCGCGGATCGAGGCGCCGTACCAGATGTTGACGTCCTGGCCGAGCTGGACGTCGCCCAGGACGCGGGCGGTGTCGGCGATGTAGACGCCGTGGAGGTATCGCATCTGCATGGGAATATTCTACAGAGGCCGGACGTAGGGGTTGGTTTTTTTCTCTTGGCCGACGGTGGTGGCCGGGCCGTGGCCGGGCAGGACGACGGTGGCGTCGGGGAGGGTGTAGAGCTGCCGCTGGATGGAGGCGAGCAGGGTTTGGTGGTCGGAGGTGGGGAAATCAGTGCGGCCGATCGAGTCGGCGAAG
>JADZET010000042.1 GCA_020850375.1 Phycisphaeraceae bacterium
CGGTGGCGACATCGTAAACGCGGATGTCGGTCTTGGCCTGGCCGTTGACGCCGAGGTTGTCCCAGTGACGGACCCAGGTGACGACCTTGCTGCCGTCATTGCTGACCTGGGGGAAGCGGGCTTCGAGGGCCGGCTTGTCGGCGATGGTGTCGCCGTTGGTGTCCACCGTGGGGGTCGGGTCGAAGCTGAGGATCGTCGACTGGGTGGCCGTGCCGAGGTCGTACATGCCGATGCCATCGCTGGTACCGGTGAGGTCTTCCTGCCAGACCATGGTGTTGCCGCTGATGCGGGGGGCCGTGCCGAATTCATCGCTGTGGGCGGAGAACGTCGCGGATGCGGCGTTGCCGTTCCAGGTGTTGGCGTCGATCAGGCTGGCGGTCATGTTGCCTTCCCAGTCCTGGATGACGAGCATGCCGGCGGCGTTGCCGTCAGCGAAGTGCTTCTGCTGGCCGAGGTTGGAATAGCGCGTGCTGATGCCCGTGGAGATCTGATAGCGCCGGGCTGACTCGCCATTGTCGCTCCAGATGTTGTTGTAGTAGAGGTAATCGCCTTCGAGGCCGATCTGGGGCGTCCAGGGGGCCCAAGGCGCGATCCAGGAAACCTCTTCCCAGTCAGCAGGCCAGACATTGTTGTCGGTCGTACCGACCCAGTTGAGCGCTGTGGTGTTCACGTCGTACATGTAGATGCAGCCGTTGAGGCCGTTGCCGCCGTTGACGCCCCCGAGGATGTCGCCCCAGGCGATCATGCTTCCCTGAACCACCGGGCGCAGGCCGAAGTTCGAGGGAACCGCGGTCGGGGCGATGTTGTCACCCAGCGGGGTGGTCTGGGCGAAGGCCGGGGCCGCCATGGCCGCAGCCAACATCAAACTGAGAATCCACTTCTTCACTTTTCTTCCTCCTATGGAAAGGGAAATAAGGAAACGCACGGTCGAGAAACAAAGTCGAACACAACTATTGATAGAGCTGTTTTACGCAGCCTGACTGCCTGATTCAGCTTACAGATCGCGATTACGAATCAGAGATGCCGGGTTTCGAACTGATCAGGCGGGCAGGAGTCGCGTTGCGGACACTGTTATTTCTCGTCCAAATCCCTGACCCATGCACTATCGAATCGAAACCAACAACAGCTCTTTCTCACTCACTCCGGCGAGGAACAACCTCGCATGGTGAAGCCGGCTCGCTATCGTGCGCATATTTGCGCCCGACAAATCTAATATGACCCACGAACACACCACTGTCAAGGGATTTTGGTCCCTAGACGAAAACTCACATTTACGTATCTTCGCGCGCCTTCTCATGAAAGTGTTAACTTTTTAGCTGACTGTCGGCGCATTCCGAGAAAAAAGCCGATGCGGGGCGGATGAGTTGTTGTCGGGGCGGGGTTGGCGGGATGATCTTCTTGGGCCTGCGACATGGAGAAAGTCGAGGATATTTCAGGCGATTTCGTGCCGCATGGCTGACCTGCACGATCCGTGGCGGGCGCTGGGCAACAACAAGCGCACGCGCTTTCGGTACGATCATCATTGATGTCATTGGCATGCACTATCGTCATGATTATTATTGATATCATAGCCGTGTACTTTCGACATGATCGTCGTTGAGGCCATCGCGTGGATCGGCGCCGCCGACGCCTGGGGCGACAGGATCGGCCTGGGCAAGGCCCGGCTCACGTGGTTCAGGATATTTCTGGCCCGCGGCAGGCGCGGCAGGACCCTCCGGCGCAGCTTCCCGCACGCCTGCCGGGCGTAGGACCTGCCGAAGATTCGGCATCAAAAGCGGGCGCCTGGACGCCGTGCGGGACCACAACGAGCGGGTTACGGGGCCTGACGGGGTGAAAAACGTCCCTGGGCGAGGCAAGGGGCGGTGGGCGTGGACGGTTGACAGGGGGAGGTTGTCAGGGTTACATTCTGGTCGCCCTCCTGATTAGTGCAAGAAAATGAAAAAGGATTGAGCCATGGGTTCCACGATCAAGCGTTCGATCGTTCTGACGTCGGCCCTTGTTGCGGTGTGCGGGCTGTCGATGGTCGGCTGCCAGAGCGATCGGGTGACGGCCTGGAGCACGCGTTGGGACCCGAGCCCGGAGCTGGACACCCTCGACCGCAACTACGACCAGGTGCTCAACGACATGGCGAGGACGGACAGCACGAACATCCGGGGGGCTCAGGACGACGGGCTGCGGATGCTCATGCTCGATGAGCCCGTGCGTCTGGACTCGCGGCCGATCCCGTAAGGACCGTTCGGGCGGGGGCGCGGGGCGGGCGCGGCTGGCGAATTCTCGTCTTTAGATTCAATCCGAGATTAAATTTTCACCTCCTTCGTTGCCACGAACGATTGGCGTGGTCGTCGGCTGTCGGCCGATCTGAAACCCATGCCTGCCGTTGGAGGGGGTGGTCCGGACGGCTGGGGGCCCGCGGGGTGCGTCGCCGGGGCGCGGCCAGGCCCGACACGGGATGCTTGCAGGCCCCTTCCCGACTGGGAGCAATCGCATGTCCAAGGACACGACGCGGAAGCTGATGGCGGCGTTGACGCTGCTCGAGTCCCGGCGATCCAACTCGCCGGGGGCGTCGCGACGGCAGTTCCGGCGGTTTGTGGTGCGGGGGGAGGGGCAGCTTCAGCCGCTGTCGATCCCGACGGCCGAGTCGCCGCCGGTGGAGGTGCAGGTTCGGGACGTGGGTTGGGGGGGCGTGGGGTTCGTGTGCACGGACAGCCTGACGCCCAACAGCCGGTGGCGGATCAACCTGACGCACCACGGGGAGGTGCTGGCGCAGCAGACGATGATCATCCGGTACTGCACGCCGGTGGTCGAGGACGCGTGGCTGGTGGGCGGGCAGTTCTGCGCCGAGGCGGGATCGATGATGCTGCTGGGAGTGGACCTGGGGCAGATGGTCGAGAGCGAGGCTGGGGACGGGCCGGGAGGGGTGTTCCTGACGCCGGAGGAGAGCGTGTAGGGGTGAGCAAGCCCGGGTGGGTGTGGCGGGCTAGCGGCAGGTCTCGACGTAGGCGGGCGAGAGGCCGGTGAAGGAGCCGTCGGGGAAGAAGTCCTGGAGGGCTCGGACGGACCAGTCGCCGGCGCGGAGGGCCTCGATGGCCTGGACGGCGGCGCGGGCGGCGGTGAGGGTGGTGATCATCGGGACGTTGAAACGGACGGCGGTGGCGCGGAGGCGGCCCTCGTCGCTCTTGAAGCCCTTGCGGGTGGGGGTGTTGAGGATCAGGGCGATCTGGTGGTTCTTGATCAGGTCGATGGCGTTGGGGCGGCCCTGGCTGATCTTCTTGACGGACTCATTGGCGACGCCCTGCTCGGTGAGGAAGGCGCCGGTGCCCTCGGTGGTGATGACAGTGAAGCCCATGTCGACGAGCTTGCGGGCGACGTCGACGAAGGCGCGTCTATCGCTCTGACGGACGGAGAGGAAGATCTTGCCGGAGGTGGGGAGGTGGGTGTTGGCGGCCATCTGGCTCTTGGCGAAGGCGATGGGGAAGGAGGGGTCGACGCCCATCACTTCGCCGGTCGAACGCATCTCGGGACCCAAGATCACGTCAACGCCGGGGAACTTGTTGAAGGGGAAGACGGATTCCTTGACGGAGGTGTGCTTGGGGGTGACTTCCTCGGTGACGGCGAGCTCGTCGAGCTGGAAGCCGGCCATGACCTTGGCGGCGACGCGGGCCCAGGAGATGCCGGTGGCCTTGCTGACGAAAGGAACGGTGCGGGAGGCGCGGGGGTTGACCTCGAGGATGTAGATCTCGTGGTTGGGGTTGGCGTCGTTGGGGCGGGTGATGGCGTACTGGACGTTCATGAGGCCGCGTACACGCAGGGCCTGGGCGAGGTTGCGGGAGTGGACTTTGAGCTTCTCGACGACGGCGGGCGGGAGGGAGTAGGGAGGGATGGCGCAGGCGCTGTCGCCGGAGTGGATGCCGGCTTCCTCGATGTGCTCCATGACGCCGGCGACGAGGGCGCGGCCCCCGGAAGCCCCGGAAGATGAAGAAGACCCAGGCATGGCACTTCCGGGGGCGCCTGGGCTTGTAGTGGGGTGGTAATCGGCGACGACGTCGACGTCGCATTCGATGGCGTCGGCGAGGAAGTCGTCGATGAGGATGGGCTGGTCGGGGAGGTCGCTGGCGCCGAGGGCGATGGCGATGTAGTGGCGGAGCTGCTGGTCGTCGAAGACGATCTCCATGGCTCGGCCGCCGAGGACGAAGCTGGGACGGACCAGGACGGGGTAGCCGATGCGATTGGCGACGTCGATGGCCTGGTCGGTGTTGAAGGCGATGCCGTTGTTGGGCTGGCGGATGCCGAGGTCTTTGATCAGGTTGGCAAATCTCTCGCGGCTCTCGGCGAGGTCGATCGAGTCGACGCTGGTGCCGATGATCGGGACGCCGGCGGCTTCGAGGCCCTTGGCGAGGTTCAGGGGGGTCTGGCCGCCGAACTGGACGATGAC
>JADZET010000043.1 GCA_020850375.1 Phycisphaeraceae bacterium
ATCAGGTCGCCGGCGAGGATGGCCATGGCCTCGTTGGTGTGCTTGTGGAGGGTGGGGCGGCCGCGGCGGAGGTCGTCGTCGTCCATGGCGGGCAGGTCGTCGTGGACGAGGCTGAAGCAGTGGATCAGCTCGATGGCGGCCGCGGGGGGCAGAGCCACGGTGGTGTCGCCGCCGAGGGCTTGGCAGCAGCGCCAGACCAGGACGGGGCGCATCCGCTTGCCGCCGCCGAACATGGCGTAGGTGACGGCTTGGCGGAGGTGCTCGGGGAGCGGGCGGGAGGCGAGGTATTGGTTGACATAGGCCTCCACCACCGCGGCGGGGTCGGCTGCGGGAGCATGGGAACAGGGTTCGGCGGAGGTGCTGGTCATGGCGGCTCGGGGAGGCGGACGGGGGGGGGAAGGCCAGTAAGGGATTATAAATGCTGGGGGTAGGGGTCACAAATAAGGTGGGGTGCCAAAGAACGATGGCCGCTGACGTGGGATCGGGACAAGCGGCCATGAGATAAAGACAGGCACGCCATACAAAAGCGTGCCTGAGCTTGATCAGTTGATGCGGTGGGGTCGAGTTATCCGCGAGCACGCCCGCCGAAGCAGCCGACCGCCAAGAGGGACAGCATTGCGATCGTGCTGGGCTCTGGCGTCACCGTGCTGACCGTCCCTGAATACATTCCCCCGTCCGGGAACGAGACCAGGATCGATCCACCGGAAATGGCGGAAGGATCAAACGCCATCTGAGGCACGGGGTAGCCGTCGACTTCGACGTCCGGCAGCACGGTAAACATGCTCGCGGAGCCGCCGAACTCGAGTGTCACGGAGCAATTCCACTGGAATATTCCGGACGGGGGGCAGACCAGCTCCAACGCGTCTCCTCCCATGGAGTCGCCGTCGATCACCTGAGCCTGGTATCCCATGGTCGGCTCTCCTGAGAAATGCCGATCGGCGAAGTCGATGCCGAACCACCCGGTATAAAAGAGCGGATCCCACATGCCAATGTTCGGCTTGAGTCCCAGCGTTTTGAGTTCGAAGTACCCCGTGAAGGGCGTGCCCGGCCCCTCTTTATTCAGTATCCCATATTCATCCAGCGGCCAGATGACGCCCGAGATGTCGTACCGCTGAATGTAGTCAGCGGAAAGCGATTCACCGGTGCCATACTCGATGATCGATGCCTGAGCCACCGTCGCGCTCAGCAGCATGGCCAGACAAGCTGCTCCCATTCGTTTCATAATGCGATCCTATTTGTTCGCCCCACGAGCCATCCAACCCACGAGACAGATGAAAGCAAGACCACAAAATGTCACTTACTGCGTATATAAAACTATAATATCTGTTTATATTCTGTCGAGAGCGATCGCCTCGGGATTTTTCTGTAAACCCAGATAATTCTCCGACCGGGCGATAAGGACGGGGTAAGGCGGGTGATTTACTGGAGAGAGCCGGTCAGGTGGTCGGGCGGGCGGCGGTGCCGGCGACGGCCTGGGCGATCCATTGGGCGATAACGGCGGCGCCGTCGGTCGGCGGGTGCTGGGTCATGGCGTCGGTCATGGTCTTGCGCCAGACGCCGTTGGAGAGCAGGGAGATCAGGGGGCCGGCGATCTGTTGGGCGTTGTCGGCGGGGTCGACGAGGTCGCGGTAGATCACCGCGCCGCCGAGGTCGGCCAGGGGTTGAGCGTTGAGGCGCTGGTGCTCGTCCTTGTGGAAGGGGTAAGGAAGGAAGACGGTCGGGGTGGCGTTGGCCCAGGCCTCGGCGACGCTCGAGGCGCCGGCGCGGCTGATGGCCAGGTCGGCGGCGGACCAGGCGAGGTCCATGCGGTCGCAGAAGGGGACGACGCGGGCCTGGAGGCCGGCCTGGGTGTAGGCGGCATGGACGGTGGCGACATCGTCGGCGCCGGCGGCGTGGAAGATCTGCCAGGCCTTGGGGGCGTCGTCGAACTTGCCGGTGAAGTCGTTGATGCCGATGGTGGCACGCTGCGGAGCGGCTTGGCCGGTCAGGACGGACTGGACTTCGGGGGTGGCGGCGAGCTGGGCGAGCAGGCGGTTGAGCGTGCCGGCGCCTTGGCTGCCGCCGAAGACGGCGAGCACGGGACGATCGGGGTCGAGGCCGAGCTGGCGTTTGGCTTGGGCGCGGTCATCGGGGCCGATGGCGGCGCGGCGGAGGGGGGCGTCGATGGTGCGGGCGTTGGGCCAGTCGGCGACGGGGTAGGCGGTGAAGATCTGGCCGGCTTTGCGGGCCATCAGGCGATTGGCCTTGCCGGGGACAGCGTCGAGGGAGACCAGGGCGTTGGGAATGTTCAAGGACTGCGCGGCGGCGAGGGCAGGGGCGGAGACGAAGCCGCCGGTGGCGACGACGCAGTTGACCTGGTAGCGGGCGAGGACAGTCTTGACGGCGCTGACGCTCTGTCGCCAGGCGGAGTACCAGGCGGGCCATTGCCAGGGTTTAGGGGTGAAGGGCTGGGCGGGGATGGACGTGGCGGCGAGGTGGTGGGTGGCGACGATCTGGGCGTCGACGGGGCGCTGCGAGATGATCAGGTGGGGGGTGAAGGCCACGGACATCTCGCGCAGGCGTTCGATGACGGCGAGGTTGGGGAAGATGTGGCCTCCGGAGCCGCCGCCAGCGAAGACGATGGTGCAGCGAGCGGCGCGGGAGGTGAAGGGGGTGGTCATGGCGTCAGGCGAGTTGGGGCGCGGCGGCGAGGGGGGTGGTCATAGGGACAGCGTCGAGTTCGACCTCGGTCAGGGGCGGGTCGAGCGAGGCCAGGACGCCCAAGGCGGCGGCGGTGAGGATCCAGCCGGTGCCGCCGGCGCTCAGCAGCGGCAGCGCGATGCCCTTGGTGGGCAGGACGACGGTGACGACGCCCAGGTTCATCAGGGCCTGCAGGCCGACCATCAGGGTGATGCCCAGAGCCAGGAGGCGTGCGGCAGGGCTGTTATTACGCAGGGCGATGCCCCAGCCGGCCCAGACGACGGCGAGGAAGGCGGCAATGACCAGGCAGGCGCCGGCCAATCCGAGCTCCTCACAGATGATGGCGAAGAGGAAGTCGGAGGTGTCGGCGGGGAGGTAGCCGTACTTCTGGATGCCGTTGCCCAGGCCCGAGCCGATCAAGCCGCCCTGGGCGATGGCGACGAGGGACTGGATGGCCTGGTAGCCCGAGCCCTGGGGGTCGTCCCAGGGGTGGAGGAAGGAGGCGAGGCGCTGCATGCGATAGGGGCTGTGGAGGATGGCGGCGCCTAAACCGACGACGGCGGGGGGGAGGAACATGCCCAGGTGCCAGAGGCGGGCGCCGGCGGCGATGAGCAGGCAGACGCAGACCATGCCGATCAGGACGGCGGTGCCGAGGTCCTCGACGATGACAATGCCGCAGGCGACGGCGACAAGGGCCAGGGGGAACAGGAGGCCATGGAAGAAGTGGTGCAGGACGGCCTGGCGGCGGCCGCACCAGACGGCCAGGGCGGCGATGGCGAACCACTTGACGAGCTCGGAGGGCTGGAAGGTCAGGCCCCAGGATCGCGGCCCGAGGCTCAGCCAGCGGCGGGCGCCGTTGATGGTCAGGCCGACGCCCGGGAGCATGGCGACGATGACCAGAATCAGGGCAAAGCCCAGGCCGAACCAGACGGGGTTGGCCAGGCCGCGCACGGCCAGGAGGCGATGGGTGTTCAGGCGGCTGACGAGGAGCATGACCAGCACGGCGGCGAGGGCGTGGAGCATGTACCGGCTGGTGAAGAGGGTCCAGGGGGTGAGCGACTTGCCGTCGACGCTCATGGAGGCGGAGTGGACCATCAGGACGGCCAGGCCCAGGAGGGCCATGGCGGCGAGCTGGACGATGTGGGCGCGGCGGATCACCGTGGAGTTATCGGTCAGGCTGAACGCTCGGGTGCAATGAGGCGGGACGGGGATGGGTAGGGGCAGGGGACGGGCTGCTAGACTCTACGGCGTCGGGTGCGGGCCAGGGGTAGTGCTGATCTATGAAGACATTGCTGACGCACGGTCGGGTTCAGGGGAATCTGCTGCTGGTCAAGCTGGTGGCGGGGGCGATGGGAGCGCCGTTGATCGGCGGGGCGCGGGCGATGGTCGAGCGTGAGGCGGGGATCTCGCGTGCGACGCTGGGGTGGTGGGTGTTTGCGCTGGGGCTAGTGGGTTCGGCAGCGGGGCTGGTGCTGCCGGCGCTGCTGGTGAACCTGCGGCGGACGACGGCGGGGAGGATCGGGACGGTGCTTCTGGCGGTCAGTTGCGCGCTGCTGGCGATCTTCCGGCCGGAGCCTGGGTGGGTGCTGGCGGGACTGGGCGCGGCCTGGCTGATCAACGGGGCGAGCGGGCCGCTGATCGCGACGGCCAACGGGGTCTTCGCGGACATCTGGTCGCACGCGCCGCGGACGGGGGTGATCCTGCTGCACGCGGTCAACGCGGGGGGGAAGGTGCTGGCGCCGCTGGCGTTGCTGGCGTTCTCGGGGGACCTGCGGCTGACGGCGATGGTCTTCACGGCGGTGATGGGGCTGCTGGCGGTCGAGGGTTGGTTCTGGCCGCGGGCGAGCGTCGAGGCGGTGGCGGCGGTTGAGAAACAGCACGACCACGGGCGGAAGAGCCACTGGCCGACGCGGGCGCTGGTGTGGGTGATCGCGGTGCAGTTCATGCTCATCAGCGGGTCGGAGGCGGGGGTGGTGAGCATCCTCGGGCCGATGGTGCAGCAACTGCGGCCGTCGCCGATCGAGGGGCTGACGGGGGGGCAGTGGGCGCGGTGGATGATCGTGGCGCACCTGATGGGGATCTTCGTGGGGCGGATCGTGCTGACGCTGGCGTCGGGGCGGCTGAGCGAGCGATGGATCATCGGGCTGTGCCTGGCGACGGGTCTGGCGGCGCTGCCGGCGGTGATGGCGGAGTCGGTGTGGGTGTATGGGGTGAGCCTGTTCGTGCTGGGGTGGGCGTTCAGCGCGACGTGGCCGGCGTTCTATGCCCTGGGCGCGCGGGCGTTCCCGTCGGAGAAGACATTCCTGTCGCTGTCGGCGGCGTTCTTCTCGTTCGTGGGGGCGTCGGGGGGGGTGGCGATGTCGAGCGTGATCGGGAACACGGACGCTCGGCTGCCCTGGGCGGTGGTGGCGTCGACGGGGGTGCTGGCCTTGTTTGCGTGGTTCCTGTGGGGCACGCGTTCGGGCCGAGCGCTCGGCCGGGAGGAACCATGCTCATCCGGGGGGCGTGGCGGCGGGGCGACAGGGGGTGTTGCGTGGACGCCACAGGCGGCTGAATCGGCGCAGAAGGGCTGAGCGGCGGGAATCCGTCATTGAATTGCAAGGCTAGTTCTGGTATGGTCTTAAAAGACATGGACCGATTCGATCCCATCCCCCTGCCGTGTGGCAAGGCCCTTGTGATAGCATGGGCGTCTGGCGAAGAAAGTCCTCGCCCGGCAAGGGAGAAGACGACCATGGATGAAGCGACCTTCCAGTCGAAGCTTGCCGAGCTGATGGGCGAGATCTCCGCCCTGCCGATGTCGCAGCGCCAGAAGCTGGCGGAGATGGCCCAGCAGACGCAGGATCGGCACGCCAAACTGCGCAAGACCGTCAACGACCTGCAGGAGAGCCTGGACTACCTGCGGCTGTCGATCAAGTACCTGGTATTCGACCTCGAGGCGACGCGGCGGGAGAACGCCTGCCTGCGGAAGATGCTCCAGGAACGGCACACCGACGGCGAGAACGAGGGCGACGAGCCGTTCAACCAGGACGACATGGCCTGAGCATCGCTCGCGACACTGAGCTTTACGGCCGGTCCTCCCACCGGCCTGACTCCTCCGAATCATGGTGACCAACCCACATGACAGACGGCCGAAAGGCCGTCTGTTGTGTTTTTGAGGAGAGATGATCGGGGATCAGAGGGTGGGGATTGAAGATGGGGGGGCCAAAGCGCCGAGTGGACTGGCGGGGGTTGGTGGCGCGGCGGGCGATGGCTATGATTTGGGCCGCGTTGGAGTTGAATCACCCTTGCACGAGGTTTTGATGATGCAGCTACCGATCGACCCGCTCTCCATGGCCCAGCACGCGATGTTCCCCAGCCGCGACGGCCGACCCGTCATGCCCTGGCCCATGAACATGCCCCCCGGGGGCGGCGGCGGGTATCAGCGCTACCGCGAGATGACCATCGACGAGCTGCTGCTCGAGAACCGCGTGGTGTTCCTGATCGGCGAGATCAACACCGGCTCGGCCACGGGGGTCATCATGCGCCTGCTGCACCTGCAGAACCAGAAGCGGGACATGGACATCAACCTCTACATCAACTCGCCCGGCGGGAGCGTCGACGACACGCTAGCGATCTTCGACACGATGCGCTTCCTCTCCTGCGACGTGGCGACCTACTGCATCGGCCGGGCCATGAGCGGCGGGGCGATCGTCCTGGCCTCGGGGACCAAGGGCAAACGCTTTATCCTCCCCCATGCCAAGGTCATGATCCACCAGCCCTGGGGCGGCGTCTACGGCCAGACCTCCGACGTCAAGATCCAGGCGGAAGAGATCCTCAAGTCCAAGAAACAACTCAACCAGATCCTCTCCGACCAGACGGGCCAGCCCGTCGAACGCATCCAGGAAGACTCCGAACGCGACCGCTATTTCTCGGCGGAAGAGGCGAAGGCGTATGGATTGGTTGACGAGGTGCTGGGCAAGGGGTCGAATGTGCCTAGTGGGCAGGGGACGGGGGAGTAAACTTGCCGATTGGCCGATCTAATACGCGTCTCGGATTGATCGATCCTTGATGGCCGAAGTATTGTTCCCTGCTCGACCCGCAGCCTCAGACTATCACACTCGACGACAACCGACTTCGCGGATCGGCCCCCGTTAAGCATCTGGTTCTTCGCCCGATGGATGGTAACCAGTAACCTTGCACATCAAGTCAATCAACTGGCGCAATTGGGAAGCTGAGCACATCAGCCGCGCCACTTCATATTGAGATGCGTCATCAACTCCCGGGAGCACCTGAAAGAAGTAGAATACGCCTGCCTGAGGAGCTTCCTTAGCGCCACGCAGAGTAAGGCGTAATCCATCGAACCATATCGTTGGAAGATCCGGCCGGTACTTCATGACCGGTTGCTCGGCGTCGCCTCTGACTGGCTTCGACGAAGTCACCTCTGGAAGGTTGGACGAAGTGGACCGACCTTTCTTCTTTCTTCTTTGATTCGAAGTCTTCCCTTGCGCTGAACTGTCCATCTTCCAATTCCTCTGTGTACACAATGGTTGTAACCGACACAAATTCTCGACTGCCCTCATCGACTGGGAATCTCACCTCGTCAAAATCAGTCGCGAGCACTAGATGGGGTGTACGTCCTAGCACTAGCAGCACATCGGCCAACGTATCAGCCTGCAGATTCTTACTGCCAGACAATATATGACTGATGCGCGACTTATTAACCCCAAGAAGATCTGCGAGCTTCGTCCGCGCAATTCTGTTCTTGCGCATGATCTCAAAGATGCCTTGAGCTAACTCATTCCTATATCGCTCGCGGTTAAACTCAACGAGCGATTCGTCGATCTCCCTTAATGGAACCAGCGGCGTCATTGTTGCTCCCGACGACTCAAGTGCTCTGCTCTCGCCCGTTTTGCACTTTCGATGTGTTTGTCGTGGTCGTTATCTTTCCGATGAATATGCGTTACATAATGGGTGTTGCCATCCCGGAAAAAGAACGCTCGCCAACCTGGATTCGGCTTCCTTAGTTTCGCCTTACCGATTCCATCGGTGTAATGAACCTTTTCCCATGGCAACGGCTTACCGGATTTGCGCCCGATATCAATTTCCATGAATCGTTGTCTAAGCGCCTGACGAACCTTTTCGTCGAGATTTGCCCAGACGGTTTTTACTTCATCACTCTCGCTCCACACAGCCCATCCCCATCCCGCCGGAAGTTGAGATCGGTCAGATGTTGGGGGGTGTTTACTCAACGATAAACTCTGGCCCGAGTGGAGTCAATCAGTTCCTAGCTAACTGCCATCAAAAAAATACAAAAAACGAGTCTCGACAAAAACAGCATAACATGACTTTTATCTAGAGTAAAACCCTATACTCTTGTTTATTAGGCAATTAAAAATTTGTTTTGCCTCATCGGGCAGGCGCTTGACCTCAAGTGCCATCAAAGCACATTGTGTATTACTTCCCCGCGGCGACGATCGGCAGCAGGCGGTCGAGCACCGCGTGCTGCATGGATTCGGCGGTGGCCAGTTCGTCGATGGTGACGTGGTCGGCGCCGGCCTGGCGGGCGAGTAGGCCGCTCGAGACGATGCTGGTGCGGGCGGCGATGAAGAGCGAGGGGTTGAGGCCGCGGGCGATGGCGCTGGCGCGGATGGCGGCGTCCTGGTCGGGGACGGTGATGACCAGGGCGGCGGCCTGGG
>JADZET010000044.1 GCA_020850375.1 Phycisphaeraceae bacterium
CCCGCAGGATCGCCAGGATCAGCCGCGCCGCATCCTCATAAGAAAGATACGCGCACGCCTCGTCCAGCGACTCCCAGGGCCGCGGCTGCCGGTACGACCCCCGCCGCAGCACCTCGATGTCCCCCGGATCAGCCATCCAAGGCAGCCGCAGCGCCACCCCCGACAGCCCCTGCACCCGGCAGAAGTATTCCAGCGTGATTTCCCCCACCTGCTTGCTCAGCCCATACGTATTGCTCGGACAGGCCGGAATCCCCCCGTCCAACGGCAGATAAGGGTGCGGGCTGAGCCGCTGCGCGTCCGGCAGCTTCCGCATCCCGCTGATCGCCTGCACCGAGCTGGCGAAGATGACGCTCCGCACCTCCGCCTCCACCGCCGAGTGCATCACGTTCATGTTGATCGCGGTGTTCTCGTTGAACGTCCGGATCGGCGGCTCCTTTCCGGCGCTGGGGATGTTCCCCAGGTGCACCACCGCCTGCCGACCCGCCAACAGAGGCCGAACCGCCATCAGGTCCAGCAGGTTCGCCTGCACGAAGGCATGCCCCGGCGTCACCCGGGGCTGGTGCTGGTCGGTCCCCAGCACGTCCAGACCTGCCTGCACCAGGTGCCTGCAGACCACGCTGCCCAGCCGCCCGGCCGCGCCGGTCACCAAAACGCGCAAAGGACTCACGGAGCTGTCAGCGGGCGATTTAGTCATGGTCGGGGTTCTGAAAAATAAAAGGGTGGGCGTGGCCGCCCGTGGGGGAATGGGGCGTATTTTATGCTCCGCCCCCACGCCGTCCATGGCCAAACCGCCGGCCGCTCAAACTACCCCCCTCTTTTTTTGTCACGAAATGCGCCAGAATCAACTTGCAGCGGACCTCGGCGACTTTTAGACTAACCAAACCCCCAGGTGGCAGGTCCAAGGGCGGCCATCCTCCCGGCCAGCTTTCTTGAGCCGACGGGTATCGCGCCCGCGATGGCGGTGCGGATCGCCCACGCCGCCACCACCCGGTTCGACCCCAGCGAAGGAGTCAGAGCGTTGCACTGTGGCCACCTAAAGCGCCTCTCGGTCGTGGTTGTCGTCCTTTCCTGCCTCTGTGCCGGCCCGGTGC
Organism: Phycisphaeraceae bacterium; assembly: GCA_020850375.1. The sequence goes on from JADZET010000044.1 coordinate 1,092, forward strand.
GCGCGGACGAGCCCGTCCCCGCCGCCCCGACGCCCTCACAGCTCCACCAGGGCCTTGAGCTCTACGAGCAGGGTCAGTACGACGCCGCCAAGGACCTGCTCCGGCAGGTCGATCCCATGCAGCTGCCCAGCGACCAGCGCGTCCTGCTCTACCAGGCGCTGCAGGACATCGACCGCCGCACCCACGCCGGCGGCGACGCCTCGGCCGTCCTCGCCCAGGCCGACCAGGCCCGCGCCGACGGCCTGCTCCCCCGCGCCATCGCCCTCTACGACTCCGTCGCCTCCGACGAGCAGGCCGACGCCTCCGTCCGCTCCGTCGCCCAGGCCCGCCTCGCCGAGAGCGCCCGCGCCCTCTACCCCGACCAGACCGCCGCCAAGGCCGGCCTCGCCCAGGCCGAGGCCGAGCTCGCCGCCGGCATGATCGACGACGCCAAGAGCACCCTCAAGGGCGTCACCACCAGCGGCGTCGAGCTCGGATGGTTCGACCAGGACCGCGTGACCAAACTCCAGCAGGCCCTCGACGCCCAGAACCCCGCCCCCGCCGCCGACCTCCAGCCCGCGCCCGACGCCCCGGTGATGCTCGCCCAGGCCGACACGCCCGCCACCGATCCGCAGCTCGAGTCCGCCGTGGCCCCCGAAGCCCCCCAGGCCGAGCCCGCCGCCGAACCGGCCGCACCCGTCGCCGAGACCGCCGCGGAATCTCCCGCCCCCACCCCCGACCTGCTCTCACGCATGCGCGTCGTCTACGCTCAGCAGAAGATCGCCGAGGCCCGCGCCGCCGCCGGGCAGGGCCAGCAGCGCGCCGCCCTGGACCTCTACGAGCAGGCACTCCAGCTCGACCCCGCCAACCCCGAGGCCCAGACCGGCCGGGACGCCGCCGCCGCCGCCGTCAGCCAGCCGCTCGTCCCCACCAACCTCCTCCAAGAGCAGCAGATCAACCGCTCCCTCGGCGCCGAGATGACCGCCGCCGAGTTCAACCAGCTCGTCAGCCAGGCCCAGCAACAGCTCACCGCACGCAACTTCACCGCCGCCCAGGAGCTCGTCGCCCAGGCCAAGGTCCTGCTCGACCGCAACCAGCGCTTCATCCCCGCCGCCCAGTACCAGCAGCTCCGCGAGCAGGCCGTCCTGCTCGGCTCACAGGTCGCCGACCAGGAGCAGCTCGCCCGCGCCCAGCAGCAGGAAGAAATCCTCAAGCAACGCCAGGCCGACTCCGAGCAGCGCCGCAGCGCCGCCATGGCCCAGACCGACCGTGAGGTCCAACGCCTCCTCGCCCGCGCCAACGAACTCCGACGCGAGTTCAAGTACGACGAGGCCCTCCAGGTCGTCGACCAGGCACTCTTCCTCGACCCCAACAACCCCGCCACCCAGCTCATCAAGGAGATGATCCAGGACAACAAGATCTACGTCTCCTACCGCCAGGCCCAACGCCAGCAGGACCTCTCCGTCGCCGGCCTGCACGTCGACAACCTCCAGGCCACCGTCTTCAGCAACGACCTGGTCACCTACCCCTCCGACTGGCCCGCCCTGACCGCCAAACGCCTCGGCGGCATCGCCGCCGAGGGCGCCGACAGCGAGATCAACCGCAAGACCAGCGCCAAGCTCAAGCAGACCGTCCCGATCAACTTCGACGCCCAGCGCCTCGACACCGTCTTCAACTACCTCCGCAACGTCGGCCAGGTCGAGTTCTACATCAACTGGCCCGCCCTGGCCGAGGCCGGCATCGAGCCCGACTCCCCCATCACCATCAACCTCGACAGCGTCACCATCGAGCGCGCCCTCCAGCTCGTCCTCGACCAGCTCCAGGTCCTCTCACCCCTCGACCCCGTCAGCTACACCATCGCCGACGGATACGTCCACATCTCCACCCGCTCCAACCTCCAGCGGACCACCGAGATCCGCGTCTACGACATCCGCGACCTGCTCGTCCAGGTCCCCAACTTCACCGACGCGCCCGCCTTCGACCTCAACACCGTCCTGCAGTCCAGCGGCGACGGCGGCGGCGGCTCGCCCTTCACCGAGAACGAGGACGACGTCCAGGAGCCCACCCGCGAGGAACGCGTCACCCAGATCACCACCCTCATCCAGGACACCGTCGGGCAGCAGGATGAGTGGGCCCTCTACGGCGGCGACCAGAGCTCCCTCCAGGAACTCAACGGCAACCTCATCATCAAGACCACCCCCCAGAACCACCGCTCCCTCTACGACCTCCTGAGCCAGATCCGCGAGGCCCAGGCCCTCCAGATCCACGTCGAGGGACGATTCCTCCTCGTCGACCACAACTTCCTCGAGGAGATCGGCATCGACTTCGACACCGCCTGGGGAAGCTTCAACTTCACCCAGGACTCGATCAACATGGCCGGACGCGGCGCCATCCCCGACACCGGCGTCGGACAGTCCTTCGCCAACCCCAACGTCCTGAACAACCGCCGCTCCATGGACGTCAACTTCAACTTCCTCGACGACCTCGAACTCTCCGTCCTGCTCCGCATGACCCAGGCCAACCGACGCTCCCTCTCCCTGACCGCCCCGCGCCTGACCTTCTTCAACGGACAACGCGCCTACGTCCTGGTCGCCACCCAGTCCGCCTTCGTCAGCGACCTCGAACCCGTCGCCGACTCCACCGGCTTCGACGTCACCCTCTCGGTCGTCAACACCGGCGCCATCCTCGACGTCGAGGGAACCGTCTCCTCCGACCGCCGGTACGTCACCCTCACCCTCCGCCCCAGCCTCGCCACCCTCAAGAACCGCCGCACCGTCGAGCAGTCCAACATCGTCACCAACGACCTCGGCGAAGTCACCGCCATCGGCACCGCCTCCGTCGAACTGCCCGAACTCGAACTCACCGAGGTCAACACCACCATCCGCGTCCCCGACAAGGGCACTCTCCTGCTCGGCGGACAGCGGCTGCTGACCGACATCGAGGTCCAGGCCGGCGTCCCCGTCCTGTCCAAGATCCCCGTCCTCAATCGCTTCTTCACCAACAGCACCAAGGTCAAGGACGAACGCACCCTCCTGATCCTCATCAAGCCCACCATCATCCTCCAGACCGAGCTCGAGGACGACCTCTACCCCGGCCTCCTGAGCAACCCCCAGGAATACAACGTCGGCCAGCGCTTCTAAACCCCCGCCGATGAACGACGTCCACCCCAGGCCCGCGACCCCCGCGGGCTTTTTCATTCCCCCACCCCCGCCCCGCCGACGAACAATCTCACCCCCCGTTAACGTATTTCACGACGGTTCTGGTATCTTCACCCTCGTTCCCCGCCGCCCTAGGATCCCCTCATGACGTCCACCACCGGCGGTCGTCAATCCATCCAACCCTCGCGCGTCTTCAACCTCGCGCCGCTCGGCGCCATGCTCCCCTCACCCCTGGCCGCCGTCGTCCAGCCCTCCCTCGAGGGCCTCCTCCACTTCGGCGCCCTCAACCGCATGTACGAACGCCTCGGCCGCAAGGCCTCCCCGCGCGATTTCTGCCAGGCCGTCCTCGACGACCTGGACGTCTCCGTCCGCGTCCGCGCCACCGACATGGCCAAGATCCCCAGGACCGGCCCGCTCCTGGTCCTCTCCAATCACCCCTTCGGCGGACTCGACGGACTGATGCTCGCCGCCATCCTCCTGTCCGTCCGACCCGACGCCAAGGTCATGGCCAACTTCATCCTCGCCCAGATCCCCGACCTCCGCCGACTCTTCATCTTCGTCAACCCCTTCGGCAACCCCGCCGCCGTCCGACAGAACATCCGCGGCCTCC
>JADZET010000045.1 GCA_020850375.1 Phycisphaeraceae bacterium
CTCGAGGGGATCGCGGACCAGACGGAGAACCCGCGGTTCAAGGACATGATCCTGCGGATCAAGCAGGGGGTCGAGTCGGGCAAGCCGTTCAGCGAGGCGTTGGCGAAGTACCCCAAGCACTTCGGGCCTCTGTACATCAACATGATCCGCGCGTCGGAGGTTTCGGGCGCGTTCTCGCGGATGCTCGACCGCATCGCGGTGTACCTGGCGCAGTGGATCGAGACGCGGGCGATGGTGATCGGGGCGATGATCTACCCCGGGGTGATCGGCTCCTTGGCGGTGGCGGTGACGATCTTCCTGCTGACGTTCGTGCTGCCGAGGTTCGCGGCGGTGTTCAAGGGCAAGGAGGCGGCGATGCCCTGGCCGACGATCTTCCTGATGAACCTGTCGAGCTTCATGGTCGCGTGGTGGTGGCTGGTGGTGCTGGGGCTGGTCGGCGGGCTGGTGGCGTTCTGGCTGATCATCCGGACGGAGCCGGGCGGTTGGTGGTGGGACACGGCGAAGCTGCGCGTGCCGATCTTCCGTCGGATGTTCCGGGCGTTGTACATCAGCCGGAGCCTGCAGACGATGGGCGAGCTGGTCAACGCCGGCGTGCCGATGCTCGACACGCTGAACATCACGGGCGACGTGGCGGGGAACCGGCAGTACCGTCGGCTGTGGCTGCAGGTGCACCAGTCGGTCAACAGCGGCAAGAAGATCGCGCACCCGCTGAGCCGGTCGCGGCTGCTGCCCAAGAGCGTGGTGCAGATGGTCAGCGCGGGCGAGGAGTCGGGCAAGCTCGGCGAGGTGCTGACGGAGGTCAGCTCGTTCTACGCCAAGCAGCTGCGTGAGGCGATCAAGACGGTGACGTCGATGATCGAGCCGATCATGATCGTGATCATGGGCTCGGTGGTCGGCTTCATCGCGATGGCGATCATCCTGCCGATCTTCAAGCTGTCGACGCTGGTGAAGTAGAAAAAAAGCGTAAGCGGGGCGACGGGGAGACAACGCCTCGTGAGCGGGCCCGGGAGGAGCATCCGGGCCCGCGGTGCATTGGGGGGTGGGGCGAGGGCGGGAGGCGACCCAGCCGGTGTTTTCCGCATAGATTGACATTTGTCGGCCATCGTTTTCGGACTCAGGTTCGGCTCGGGGATGGTCGATTGACACTATTGAGGGAGGGCTTGGCGGCGCCCGCACGGGGCGTGGCCGTGGCGTTGCAGAGGCGATGGAAGGGGTCCTCGAGTGAAACGTTCGCAGATCGGCCGTCCGCCCGTGAACGCCTCGCCGCGGCGCCGCCGTCGGCGCAGGGCGGGTTTCACGCTGATCGAGGCGGCGCTGACGACGGTGATCATCGGCACGGGGGTGCTGGCGATCGTCTCGGCGCAGCAGTCGTTCATCATGAAGAACGACTGGTCGCAGCGGTCGGCGCTGGGGATGTACCTGGCCAACGAGGTCCGCGAGCTGATGCTGACGATGCCGCTGCACGACCCGATCTACGGCTCGTCGCACTACGGGCCGGAGACGGACGAGACGACGGCGGAGCAGTACGACGACGTGGACGATTTCGCGGGGACCGTCAGCGAGGCGGGCCAGGGCGACGGGGTGACGATCGACCCGCCGATGACGGCGCTGCGGCAGCGGATCTCGGACATGCCTGGGTGGGCGCAGCAGGTGGCGGTCGAGGCGGTGCGGCCGAGCAAGATCACGCCCGGGGCGTTCGACGTGACGCCGCTGAGCGAGTCGGGGGCGTTGTACCGGGTGACGGTGCAGGTGATGTATCAGGGCCCGAACGACGACGAGGCGACGACGATCGCGGAGCTGACGTGGCTGATGTTTCCCCCCGGAAGTTAGTCGTCGCCGGCCGGCGTGTTGAGCGGCAACCAGGGCGTGTGCACGAAGTCTGAGGCGGTGGAGTGAGGATGATGACCCGCAGGACCCGGTCGAGCAGCGGAATGTCGCGGAGGATGAGCCGTCCGGCGCGTCGGCGCGGGGCGGCGGCGATCCTGGCGATGATGTTCCTGGTGATTTTTTCGTCGCTGGCGGCGGCGATGGCGATCGTGGCGCAGGGGAACCTGGCCACGGCGGACACGCAGCTGAAGGTGTCGCGCGCGCTGGCGGCGGCGGAGACGGGGATGCGTTTCGCGATGCTGCGGATCAACACGGCGACGGCGGCGGTGCCGGCGATCCGCGAGGGGCAGATCGACGCGACCAAGGCGGTGGAGCTGTGGACGTCGATCCGCAGCGAGCTGGTGACGGAGTTCCTCGAGGACGATGATGAGCAGCTGGACAAGGCGGACATCATCGCGGGGGAGAACGGTGAGTTGTTCCTGCCGCCGATCGCGTTGGGCCGGGCGGCGGGGGCGGCGCGGTTCGTCATCCGGATCGAGCCGCACCCGATCAGCGGGGTGAACTACGACGACGCGGTGTACGACCAGTCCCCGTACGCGGAGCTGGGGGTGGACATCTCCAGCAGCAACCGGCTCGACGCGCGGTGGGTGCGGGTGATGGTGCTGGGGATCGACGGGCCGGCGAACCACCCGATCAAGCGCGCGATTCAGATGGACTTCAGGATCGACAAGAAGATCCGGTTCGCGTTGCTGTCGAAGAACCGGGTGATGATCGGGCCGCACGTGCTGGTGGACGGTCCGGTGGCGAGCCGGTTCATGGACACGGACCTGACCAACGGGCACCCGGTGCAGATGGCCAGCGATTTCCGGGGGCTGACGCCGGAGCTCGACGAGGCGCTGTTTGGCGAGAACGGCCTGGTTGACGCCCTGACTGCCAATGACATGGACGGGGACAACCGCATCCGCGTGCAGGACACGCGCGAGGTGGAGAACATCGAGGACCCCGAGAGCTACGACGTCAACGGGGACGGGTATATCGACGAGTTTGACTACTTTCTGGGGGTATTCGACACGAACAACGACGGGCGGGTGAGCAAGGTGGAGCTCGGGACGGAGGGGGACCAGACTCGGGCGGAGCTGTTCGAGCTGCTCGACGGCCACGGCTCGCCGGGCCGGGTGGGGTACAACGACGAGTTCCTGGACACGGACGACAACTACGCGAAGGTGCACGGCCAGGTGATGATCGTGCAGACGCAGCAGAGCTGGGCGGAGGGGGCGGCCATCTTGGTCAACCCCGACGGCACGATTCAGGACTATTTCCAGGGGGCGATCATCGCGCCGCACGACCAGTCGCCGCTGACCTACCAGGCGTCGGCGGCGAACGTGCACCAGTACCAGGCGTCGGACTTCAACGTCGACGGGTACCGGGCGATGACCGACAGCGACCTGACGACGCAGGCGGCGCCGCAGTCGGCGGAGC
>JADZET010000046.1 GCA_020850375.1 Phycisphaeraceae bacterium
CGCTGCCGCGGCCGATCAAGTGGTTCTGCGTGCCCAACTGCTTCCGGGCGGAGCGGCCGCAGCGGGGGCGGTCGCGCGAGTTCCTGCAGTGGAACGCGGACATCATCGGGAGCGATTCGCCGCTGGCCGACGCCGAGTGCATCTTCACGCTGGTGGACCTGATGGCGGAGCTGGGGCTGCGGCCGGAGCAGGTGAAGGTCAAGATCAGCCACCGGCAGACGGTCAAGCACATCCTGTCGCGTCTGGGCGTGGCCGAGGAGCAGATGCTCGCGGCGTTCGAGCTGCTGGACCGGCGTGACAAGCTCGAGGCTGAGGAGTTCGCGGGCGAGGCGGCGAAGCTCGGGCTCGAGTCTGAACGGGTCGAGCGGTTCGAGCAGGTCTGCCGGCGGAAGTTCCCGGCCGACGAGCTCGAGCACCTGTCGCGGGCGATCGGGATGGACAGCCCGCTGGAGGACCTGATGACGCTGCACGACCAGCTCGCGGCGTTCGGGATCCTGCCGTGGTGCGAGTACGACCTGGGGATCGTGCGCGGGTTGGCGTACTACACGGGGATGGTGTTCGAGATCCACGAGGTCAGCGGCGCGGAGCGGGCGATCGCGGGGGGGGGTCGTTACGACAAGCTGATCGAGCTGTTCGGCGGGCCCTCGATGCCGGCGGTGGGGTTCGGGATGGGCGACGTGGTGTTGTCGAACGTGCTGTTCGATAAGGGGCTGATCCCGGCGGAGATCGCGCCGGGGCCGGACGCGTTCGTGCTGTCGATGAGTGACGCGGGGCAGGCGGCGGCGCCGGGGGTGGCGGCGGGGCTGCGGCGGGCGGGCGTGCACGCGCGGTTCAGCTACAAGACTTCGCGGAACTTGGGCAAGCTGCTCAAGGAGGCCAGCGCGGCCAGAGCCCGCGTGGCGGTGATCCTCGACGACAGCGTCACGCAGGGGCGCGTGAGCGTGAAGGACCTGGGCACGGGCGAGCAGCGCGAGGTGGCGATGGCGGATCTGGCGTCAGCGCTGCGGACTCCCTGAACTCTCCCAGCCAGCTTCCGGGGGCGGGGGCACAGGTGGGCCATGCCGCGATTCAAGGATCAGGCGATCTGCGTGCGGCGGATGGACTGGTCGGAGACCAGCGAGTTGGTCACGCTGTTGACGGCGGAGCACGGGCTGGTGCGGGGGCTGGCCAAGGGCTCGCGACGGATGAGCCCGGGGAGCGTGGCGAAGTTCTCGGGGGGGATCGAGCTGTTGACGTTGGGGCAGGTGCTCGGGAGCCTGCGCAGCGCGCAGGAGCTGGCGAACATCACGGAGTGGGACCTGCAGGAGCCGTATCGGGGGCTGCGGCAGGATTGGGCTGCGCAGCAGACGGCGCTCTACGCGGCGGACCTGGTCAGTGCGCTGCTGGCTGAGCATGACGCGCACCCGGTGAGCTACGAGGCGATGAGGGTATTTCTCGACGGGCTGACGGCGAAGTCGGGCGCGAGTCGGGAAGAGGCATTGGCGTTGTTTCAGTGGCGGTTATTGACGGACACGGGGTATCAGCCGGTGATCGACCGCGACGCGCGGACGGGCCAGTCGTTGACGGAGGCGGAGGCGTACTGGTTCGACCCGCAGGCGGGGGGGTTCACGACGGCGGCGGGGGAGGGGACGGAGATGAAGGGGGCGGGGCCATGGCGCGTGCGGCCCGAGACGCTGGCGGCGATGCGTGCGGTGTCCAACGCGGCGGGGGAGCAGAAGGGTTGGCTTGCCCCGTCACCCGTGCCGCGTCCCCTTGATTCAGCGACGCTCGGGCGTGTGAACAGGCTGCTGTGCGTGTACGTGCGGAGCATCGTGGACAGGGCGCTGCCGACGATGGGGTTTGTGCTGGGTGAGGGGTGATTGAAGGCTGAAACCGCCTGGGCCGATCAGGCGACGCCCTCGATGCGTTGGACATAGAAACTCGAGTCGGTGGCCCGCGGGCCGATCATGTGCCAGGAGAGCGGGAAGCGGGGTTTAGAGGCGGCGTAGGCCTCGAAGATGCGGCGGCCCCAGTTGTACTGCTGCTCGATGTTGCGTTCGACGCGGGCGGTGTCGGTCGAGGGGATGAACTCGCAGGTGGTGTAGTTCCAGTTGGGGTCGACGCGGACGAGGAGGTGTCCTTCGGACCAGTCGATGGGGTACCCGTGGACGTAGCCCTCGCCTGTGCCGGGGGTGTGGAACCAGAAGCAGAGGTAGCGGTCCTTGTCGGCGGTGGAGGTATCCTGGGTTCCGCCGAGGAGGAGGCGTGCGTGCGAGACGCGGACGGGGACGACGCCCAGACGTTTACGGGCGATCCAGACCTGTCGGCTCTGAACGTCATAAAGGCCGACGTGGGCGTAGTCCACGCGGATCTTGTCGGAGCAGTAGCGGGTGTTGATCTTGCGGTCGGCGGGCACGGGAAAGGAACTTACCGCAAAGCGTGGCGGAGGTCCAAGGGCGGCCGGGTTGTGAAGAGGATGGGCGTGGCGTGGGTTGGGTGAGGGTTTGGCGGGCGGCGGAGCGGGCGATTATCGTATGAGGCCGGCGTCGCGGACGGCGGCGTGATTTTCTGGATGAGGAAGCGGTTTTATGGCGACCGGATCAGCGGACATGACGAGCGACCTGGTGCGCGGCCGGCTGGAGAGCCAGGCGGCGGGGGTGATCGAACTGGGCCTGCCGGGGACGGATTACCGGCTGTCGCTGGCGACGGTGGGTGAAATCAAGCCCGACGCGGTGGGGCAGGTGTCGGGGCGGATCCGGGCGCGGGCGAGGCGAGTGGACGTGATCCGGGCGGGCGGGCGGTATGTCGAGCCGGTGTTCGGCCGGCCGCGACGGTTGCAGGGGTCGGTGGTGGCGGTGGATCCGGGGGCGAACACGATCACGGTCTACTGCGGCTGCCCGTTCGTGTGCGAGCTGACGGCGCCGGGGCAGCGGGCGGAGAAGTTCGAGGTGGGGCAGATGGTGAGCTTTGACGTCGAGCGGGGGGCGAGGTTCGAGGTGGCGGGGTGATTCTGAAAGAAACCCAGGCATGGCAATGCCTGGGCTTGGGATTGTGGCGAAGGGGTTTTTTAATGGCTGAGGCGACTAAACGCATTCTGGTCACGGGCGGGGCGGGGTTCCTCGGGTCGCACCTGTGCGAGCGGCTGGTGGCCCAGGGGCATGACGTGATCTGCCTGGATAATTTCTTCACCAGCCAGAAGAGCAACGTCACGCACCTGTTGGACAGGCCCAACTTCGAGCTGCTGCGGCATGACGTGACGCACCCGATTTTTTTGGAGGTGGACCAGATCTACAACCTGGCGTGCCCGGCGTCGCCGGTGCATTACCAGTTCAACCCGATCAAGACGATCAAGACGTCGGTGATGGGGGCGATCAACGTGCTGGGGATGGCCAAGCGGACGCACGCGAAGGTTCTGCAGGCTTCGACGAGCGAGGTGTACGGCGATCCGGACGTGCACCCGCAGCCCGAGAGCTACCGGGGGAGCGTGAATCCGATCGGGCCGCGGGCGTGCTACGACGAGGGCAAGCGGTGCGCCGAGACGCTGTTCTTCGATTATCACCGGTCGAATGGGGTGAACATCCGGGTGGTGCGGATCTTCAACACATACGGGCCACGGATGCACCCGTATGATGGGCGGGTGGTGTCGAATCTGATATTGCAGGCGCTGTCGGGCGAGGATCTGACGATCTACGGGGACGGTTCGCAGACGCGGAGTTTTTGCTACATGGACGATCTGATCGAGGGGATCAACCGGATGATGAACGGGCCGGATGATTTCGTCGGGCCGGTGAACCTCGGCAATACCGACGAGTTTACGATCCGTCAGCTGGCGGAGATGATCCTGGAGATGATGGGGTCCAAGGCGAAGATCGTTTCGCTGCCGCCGGTGGCGGACGATCCGACGCAGCGCAAGCCGGACATCGCGCTGGCGAAGTCGAAGCTGGGATGGGAGCCGAGGGTGAAGCTGCGGGACGGGCTGGCCAAGACCATCGAATACTTCCGGGGGCTGGACCTGAGCCAGTACCGCCGGCCGACGCAGCGGACGAGCCCGGTGATCGCTTAACAGGCATGGAAGGATGAACCCTCATGGGCAAACGTGAGCAGTGGTTTGACCTGTCGGGCAGGGTGGCGGTGGTGACCGGCGGCGCCAGCGGGCTGGGGTATGCCATCGCGCGGGCGCTGGTGCTGCACGGGGCGAAGGTGCTGATCGGCTCGCGGACGACGGACAAGGTCGAGGCGGCGGTCAAGCAGCTTCGGCGTGAGACGGAGACCGATACGGCGGACAGCAGCTCGCCGGTGGTGGCGGGGGTGGGCCTGGACGTGACGAACGAGGCGAGCGTGGCCAAGGCCATGCAGCGGGCGATGGATCACTTCGGCCGGCTGGACGTGCTGGTCAACTCGGCGGGGGTGATGCTGCGCAAGCCGACGTTTGAGCTCGAGCCGGCGGACTTCAACCGGATCTATGACACGCACGTGACGGGGTCGCTGCGGTGCGCGCAGGCGGCGGGGCATCTGATGCGTGAGCAGCACGCGGGGTGCATCATTAACCTGGCGTCGATCAGCTCGTTCGTGGACCTGATCGAGGTGGCGGCCTACGCGGCGGCGAAGAACGCGGTGCTGGGGCTGACGCGGTCGCTGGCCAACGAGTGGGCGAAACATGGCATCCGGACCAACGCGATCGCCCCGGGGTTCGTCCCGACGGAGATCAACCGGTCGATGATCGAGAAGACGGATCGCGGCCGGAGAATCCTCGAGCACACGCCGATGGCGCGGTTCGGGGAGGGCAAGGAGATCGCGGGGGCGGCGGTGTTCCTGGCCAGCCCGGGGGCGAGCTTCATCAACGGGCACACGCTGGTGGTCGACGGGGGGTACATGGCCAGCGGGATCGGGGACAGCGTGGCGTGGTGGACACCCGGAAGTGTCTCAGGGGGTGGATCGCCGCAGGCACAGCAGCAGCCGTGACGGCATTAATACGGGTGGGTTTCTGGCTGGATGACGCCTAGGATCGGGGGGAGGACCAAGTCATGGCGGAGGTTCTGGCATCGTCGCAGATCAAGGAGGCGCTGCGTGAGCTGCCGGGGTGGGCGCACGAGGGCGAGGGGTTGGTCAAGACGTTCAAGTTCAAGAATTTCCGAGAGGCGTTGAGCTTCATCGTGCGGGTGGGGCTCGAGGCGGAGGCGATCAACCACCACCCGGACCTCCGCAATGTCTACAACAGCGTGCGGATCGCGCTGAGCACGCACGACGCGGGTGGGAAGGTGACGGGCATGGACGTGGCGTTGGCCC
>JADZET010000047.1 GCA_020850375.1 Phycisphaeraceae bacterium
TACATTGATCTTCGTGCGTGCCGACCCGCCCCTCGCACCCAGGAGCCCGCGCGATGATCCTGACCACCACCCCCGCCATCGAAGGCAAGCGCATCACCCGCTACCTCGGCATCGTCACCGGCGAGGCCATCCTCGGCGCCAACCTCTTCAAGGACCTGTTCGCCTCCATCCGCGACGTCGTCGGCGGTCGCTCACAGACCTACGAACGCGAGATGCAGAAGGCCCGCGACATCGCCCTCGAGGAACTCGAACAGCGTGCCCATGCCCTGGGCGCCAACGCCGTCCTCGGCGTCGACCTCGATTACGAAGTCCTCGGCCAGAAGAACGGCATGCTCATGGTCTCGGCCAGCGGCACCGCCGTCGTCGTTGAATGAATCTCTCGTTTCCCTGCCATTGACCGCCTCACCGCCCCGGCCCCATCACGCTCCAGCTCTTCTTCCACACCAGCACCGGCCCCCCCTCCCGCCATTCCAGCGGCAGGAACACATTCTGCCCCACCCCCACCCCCGTCCACTGGCTGTACCGATCCCCGACATACAGATAGATCACACCCTCCGGCCGTGCCACCGGTAGAACGAAGTCGTGCTGCGTGTTGAACGAGTCCGCCGACTCCGGCTCCGTCGCCAGCAGCTTCAACTCCGACCACGGCCCGGCCAGCTCCGTCGCCGTGGCGTACATCGTCGCTGACGATTTCCACCCCACCAACTCCGAGCTGAACCAGTAATACACCCCGTCCTTCTTGAGGATGTGCGGCGCCTCGCGCGACGTGTGCTGCCGCAGCGGCCGGTCCGGCTTGCCGTCGACATTGCGGAAACCCTCGTAAAGCTTCGCCTTCACCCCCAGGAAGTCCGGCCGAAGCTCAAAGAGCGCCATGCTGCGATCCAGATAGACCTTCCCCTCGATCTCGTCATGCATCGCCGCCATCACGTACGCCCGATCCCCCTCCTGGTACACCGAAATATCCCCCACCGACCGCCCCGGCTCGGGGTACTCGATGTTGGCCAGGTGATACTCCCCGTCGATTCGATCCGCCACGGCATACGCGATCTTGTGATGCGACCACCCCCGCCCGTCCGCCTCGAAGATGCAGACATACTTCCCCGTCCCCGGCTGACGCACCAGGCTCGGCCGACCCGCCCACCAGATGTCGCCGAACTCCCCCGTCCGCTGGATAATCGTTCCTGCAAACCGCCACGCCGCCAGGTCCTCCGACGCGTAGAGATTGATCTGCCCCCGGTGCCCAGGCGCCGTGTCATACCCCACCCAGTAGAAGGTCTCGCCCTCCTGGATCATGTTGCCGCCGTTGCACAGGATCGGCCGGCCCTCGGTGTCGCTCCACAGCGTGTCGTTCTGAATCACACCTTCACTCGCCGCGAGGACGGCCCCCCAAAGGCTCACCGCCGCCGCGATACTCCACCACGCCGCGCTGCGGAACAAACCAACCCCAGCGCGGCCAAGGCATCTCTGGGTTTTCATCAGCCACTCACACATCACCGGCCCACCCGCCAACTCTACCGAGTGGGCCGTCCCTGGCAAGATGCCCTGACCGCTCTTTCTCACCGCGCTCGCCGCCTCCGCCCCGCCAACGCCACGCCCCCGAGCACCATCGTCAGAACCCCCACCGGCTCGGGGATCAGCACGCTCCACGATTCCTCCCACACCAGCGTCGGCACGTCCCCGTCCCACTCCAGCGGCAGGAAGATATTTCTCCCCACCCCGATCCCCGTCCACTGGCTGTACCGATCCCCCACGTAGACATACGTCACGCCCTCCGGCCCCGCCACCGGGAACACGAAGTCATGCTGCGTGTTGAACGAATCCAGCGAGAACGGGTCGGTCGCCAGCCGCTGCAGGCTCGACCACGGCCCGGCCAGATCCTCCGCCGTGGCGTACATCGTCGCCGACGAACTCCACCCCATCACCCCCGAACTGAACCAGTAGTAAAGCCCGTCCTTCTTGATGATCTGCGACGCCTCACGCGACGCGTGCTCGCGCGGCGGCCAGGCCGGCCCGCCGTTGACGTTGCTGAAACCCTCGTACACCTTCGACCCCACGCCGAGGAAGTCCGGCGTTAATTCATAGATGGCCAGGCTGCTGTTGAGGTACTTCGTGCCCAGGATGTCATTGTCCATCGTCGCCAGCAGGTACGCCCGGTCGCCCTCCTGGTAGACGGAGATGTCCCCCGCCGAGCGCGTCCCCTCGGGATACTCGACGTTGGCCCGGTGGTACGTCCCGCCGATGCTGTCCGACACGGCGTAGCCGATCTTGTGCCGCTCCCAGCCCGGCCCATCCGCCTCGAAGATGCAGACATACTGCCCCGTGTCCGACCGCCGCACCAGGCTCGGCCGGCCCGCCCACCAGATGTCCGAGAACTCCCCCGTGCGCTGGATGATCGGCCTGACGAAGTCCCACGCCGCCAGGTCCTTCGACGCGTAAAGATTGATCTGCCCCGCGTGCCCCGGCGCGGTGTCATACCCGACCCAGTAGAAGGTGTCCCCCTCCTGGATCATGTTCCCGCCGTTGTTGTAGATCGGGTTCCCCGCCGTGTCGTACCAGACCGTGTTGTTCTGGATCACGCCCGCGCCGAGCGCGGGGGCGGGCACGCCGGCGGTCAGCGCAATGACCAACCACGCAGCGCCCTGAAAACCTCGAAGCAGGCAGTGGCGTCGATGGGGTGAAATACTCATCAATCTCTCACAAATTGCCGGCCCAGTCGTCGCGAGTCTACCGCGCGATCGGCACATGGCAAGACATTTTAGTCTGATTTCAGAGATGAATGCCGTTGTCGCGCCTGCCAATGACAGGAATTTGCTCGAATCCGACCCCGCTCTTCAACCGTCACCCGGCCGCGACGCCGGTGTCGATCGGGCCGAAGGGGCGACCTCATAGAGATGCCACCGCGTCCGCCGCCCGACGTGCTCGCGCCAGCCCTCGCCCTGGAGCCGCCACCCCGTCGTCGGGCCGGGATCCTCCACCACCGCTCGCTGCTCGACCACGAACCCGCCCGGCGGGAACGCGCGCCGCACGCTCAGCCCGCTCTCATCGCTGGTGATAACAAAGACCCGCCGCCCCGCCGCGACCGCCTCACGCGCCAGCTCATGCCGCGCCTCAGCCATCCGCACCGGCGTCGTCTCCGCCGACAGCCGCTCGAGCGCCTCGACGCGTGCTCGCGTCAGCCCGTTCATCCCCGTGACGCTCAGCACCAGGCTCATCGCGTGGCTGTTGGGGCTGTTGGTCATCTCCAGCACCGACCCCGACAGCGACAGCACCACCACCCCCGCCAGCGCCGCCGCCGGCCCCCGCGAACCCCCGCATCAAGAGGTAGCTCACGCACGGCCGCCTCCTCGCCGACGTGCGGCCGGCAACCATCAGGCGGTAGGGCGGTAGGGCGGTGGGGGGGGGGTGTCCGGAGCGTCCATGGCGTTGGCCGCCATTATGACACCGCCCCCGACGCGGGGAAGCTCAAATAGCTACGCAAGTAATCCGCACGTCCACAATCCGATGCGTTTTGACCATACCTGCGACCAAAGGGGCTGGGACGGTCTCGCTCCCAGGGGTATGCTGAGCGGCATGACCCCGCCCGCCCCCTCGTCGCCCCCCCGGACTCCCCGGCCCCCCCGGACCAGGCCATGGTGGCCGCCCCTCGCCGCCGCGCTCCTGCTGGCGATCTACGCCGCCCTGGCCATCTCGAGCATGGCCCGCAAGGGCAACGCCTTCGACGAGATGTCCCACCTCACCGCCGGCGTCAGCTACCTATTAACCGGCGACCACCGCCTCAACCCCGAGCAGGGCACGCTCCCCCAGCGCTGGGCCGCATTGCCCGTCTACCTCGGCCCCTTCCAGTTCCCCAGCCTCGACCAGCCCTGGTGGCGCATCTCCAACGAGTGGGCCCTGGGCCAGCAGTTCTTCTTCGAGCTGGGCAACGACGTGCAATCGATGCTCTTCCGCGCCCGCCTCATGATCGTCCTGCTCGGCGTCGCCCTGGGGTTGCTGGTTTATGGCTGGTCGAGCCGCCTCTTCGGCCCCATCGGCGGCCTGCTCTCCCTGGCGGTCTACTGCCTAAGCCCCACCATCCTCGCCCACACCCAGCTCGTCACCTCCGACGCCGCCGCCGCCTTGGCCATGACCGCCGCCGTCGGCGCCTTCTGGCTCATGCTCCATCGCATCACCCTGCCCACCGTCGCCCTGAGCTGTCTCGCCACCGCCGCGCTCTTCCTCTGCAAGGCCTCCTCCGTCACCTTCATCGGCATGGCCCTCCTGCTCGCCGCCATCCGCCTCTTCGCCGGCGGCCCGCTGATGTGCGGCCCGTTGCGCCCCACGCGCCCGATCGCCTCCCGTGAGTCGGGCGCCCTGGTCCTGGGCCTGCTCGGGCTGACCCACGTCCTGGCCCTCGTCCTGACCATCTGGGCCGTCTTCGGCTTCCGCTACGAGGCCATGCGCCACCCCACCGCCGACGACCAGCTCTTCGCCTCCTGGGAGGACCTGCTCTCCACCCCCCCCCCCGCGATCCGCGCCGTCGCCACGATGCGCCAGTGGCACGTCCTGCCCGAGGCCTACCTCTGGGGCCTGGCCTATCACAGCCGCACCACGCACCAATCCCGCGCCGCCTTCCTCAACGGTGAGTATGCCTACGACGGATGGTGGTCCTTCTTCCCTTACTGCCTGCTGGTCAAGACACCCCTGCCCACGCTCGCCCTGCTGGCCCTGGCCGCCAGCGGCGCCGTGATCCTGCACGCACGCCGTCCCGACCTCGTCGGCCGACGATTCGCCACCCTCGGCCCCGCCCTCTACCGCACCGCCCCCCTCTGGGTCCTATTGCTCGTCTTCTGGACCGCCGTCCTGACCGCCCGCCTGAACATCGGCCACCGTCACCTCCTGCCGACCTACCCCGCCATGTTCATCCTCGCCGGCGCCGCCGTCTCCTGGTCCCGCCTCATCCGCCGAGGGTCCATCCCTCTGTTGGCCGCCCCGCTGTTCCTGCTCGCTGCCGAGTCGCTCGTCGTCTGGCCCGACTACCTCGCCTACTTCAACCCCCTCGCCGGCGGCCCCTCCAATGGCTACCGTCATCTCGTCGACAGCTCCCTCGACTGGGGCCAGGACCTGCCCGCCCTCAGACGCTACCTCGACGCCCATCACCCCAAGACCGAATCCTCCCCCCCCGTCTACCTCCTCTACTTCGGCAGCGGCGATCCCAGCTACTACGGCATCGACGCCCAGCTCCTGCCCGGCGCCTGGGGCCCCGCCGCCCAGCCCCCGGCGAACCCCTCCGAGCTGACCGCCGGCCTCTACTGCATCAGCGCCACCGAGCTTCAGGCCGTCTACGCCCGCAACCCCGGCCCCTGGTGCCGACCCTACGAGGCCGAGTACCAGTACTACCGCTCGCTCTGGCAACGCTCGCTCGCCACCGGCGCCCCATCACCCTCCGACCTCGCCCCTGACCAACGTCAGGCCGCGCTGCTGATCTGGCAGAAATTGCGCGCCACCCGCCTGTGCGCCTACCTCCGTCAGCACCGCCAGCGCCCCGACGCCCAGGTCGGCCACTCCATCCTTCTCTACAACCTCACCGAGCAAGAGATCCGCGACGCCCTCGACGGCCCCGCGCCCGAGCCGCTGCCCGACGCGCCCCGGATCAAGGGCATGACGCGCCCAAGCCGTCCATGAGCCGACGGCCCCGCCTCACCGTCCTCGCGTCTGCAGCTCGCGCAGCAGCATGCCCGCGTTCGCCGCGATCTGCCCGCGCCGCTGCCCGTTGGCCAGCATCATCGCCTCCTGCGCGTTGGCCATCGCATCGTCCCGTCGGCCGACCTCGGCCTGCGCCCGGGCCAGCTCGTAGAGAACCTCCGCGTCCTTGGGTGTCAGATCCCGCGCCCGCAGCAACTGCCTGAGCCCCTGCTTGAGCCGCCCCGCCGCCATCAGCTGCCGTCCCAGGACCACGCGCAGCCCCGCGCTCGTCGGCGCCGCCTCCACCGCGTTGAGCAACGGACCGATGGCCTCGACGCCGCGACCGTACTGGATCAGCGTGTCGGCGAGATCGACCTGCAGCTCCACGTCGTGCGGCAGGATGCGCGCCGCGGTCTTGAGCGACGCGATCGCCGCGTCCGACTGCCCCAGCATGAACTGGGCCTGCGCCAGGTACCGGTGGATCTCCGACCGCAGCGGCGCCGCCTCCGCCGCCGCATCGAGCGACGCCTTGGCCTCCCGCGGCCGGCCCGCCGCCAGCAGCACCACCCCCTCGGTCCATTGGACCATGCGGGGGTCGCGCGCCGTCCGCATCGCCAGCCTCGCCTCGCGGAGCGCCCCCTCGATGTCACCCCGCCTCACCAGGTACGCCGAGAGGTTCGCGTGCGTCATCCCGTCCGCCTGCCCCCGCTCGACCATCGCCCGCAGGTACGCCTCCGCCTCCTCGTCCCGGTCCAGCGACGCCAGCAGCGACGCGTAGCGGTTCCGCCACTCCGTCAGGTCCGGCCGCAGCGCCACCGCCGCCCCCATCTCCGACAGCGCCCGCTCCGTCTCCCCGCCGTTCATCCACACCGCCGACAGGTTCACGTGCGCCAGCCAACTGCTGGGGTTCTTGACCAGCGCGTCCTCCCACAGCGTCTGCTCGTCCCTGAACGTCATCGCGTGCCGCCATGTCAACGCCCCGAGCAGCACCAGCACCGGCAGCGCCGCCGCCACCCCCGCCGACGCCCCCCTCCACCGATCCCACCCCCGCACCCACAGCACCGCCAGCAGCGTCAACGGCCCGATGCTCGCCAGGTACTGGTAATGGTCCGCCACGAACGAGAACCTGAACGGGTACACGTCCACAAACCCCAGCGCCGGGAACAGCGTCCCGATGAAGAACAGCGCCGCCGCCGCCGGCCCGCGCCCGATCCGCCGCCTCCACACCCACAACCCCACCACCACCGCCGCTACGCACACCGGGTACGTCCATGCCGACCACGACCCGACGTCCAGCGTCCACCGCGGGTAATGGATCGTCAGCCCCGCCGGCCAGATCAGCGTGCCCAGGTAGAAGCACACCGCCCGCCCCGCGATCAGCACCCGCTGCGCCGGCGTGAAACCGAACTCCTCCGGGAACAGCGCCGTCCCGATCTGGTGCCGCTCCAGCCACGCCGTGGTCGCGCCCAGTCCCGCGCCGACGACGAAGAACGGCAGCAGGGGGGTGACATCGCGCCAAGTCAGTCGCCCCCGCTTCCACCAGATCACCAGCAGCACCGCCGCCGGCAGCGACGCCGTGATCGTCTTGCACAAGAGCCCCGCCACGAACAGCCCCGCCGCCGCCGCGTACCACCGCCCCGCCTCGCCCCGCCGCTCATCGACCGCCCGCCGCGCCTCGTCGAAACGCCAGCAGCAGATCGCCGCCGACAGGTAGAACACCCCCGACAGCACGTTCTTGAGCTCGCTGACGAACGCCGCGCTCTCGACGTGCACCGGGTGCAACGCGAACACCGCCGCCGCCAGCAGCGCCGCCCGACGGTCGAGCTCCAGCAGCACCAGCAGCCGCCACAGCAGCACCGCCGCCCCCGCGTGCAGCAGCACGTTCACCACGTGATACCCCATCGGGTTGAACCCCCACAGCTGATACTCCAGCCACCACAGCGTGTGCGTGATCGGGTAGTACTGCGGCGTCCACGCCGGGCTGAACCAGATCTTCGCCAGCGAGTCCCACGACCGCGTCAGCGTGGGGCTGATGGTGATGTGCATCGCGTCGTCGTAGACAAAACCCGCCACGTAGGCCGGCCCGTAGGCGGCCAGCGTGATCACGGCGATCGCCGCGGCGCCGACCCAGCCGGGCCGGCGCCATATCTCGGCCAGACGTTGGACGATGGTCATGCTGCCCGCTCTCCTCGAACAAGGCGACCGCGACCCGAACCCGGCGGCAATCAGTCAAGAGGTGAGTGCTACAAGGTGATAAATAGTCTACAATAGGTCAGCATCGGTTCAAGGGCGAACACCCCGCCGCGCCGCCGTGTCATCTTGCTCCCGCCGGCCGGAGCCCCTCGCCTGATCGGACCAAGGACGCTTATGACGCCCGACGGCACGTCGCCCCCGATGACCGCCACCCGCGCCCGACGCTGGGCCCCCACGGCGATCGAGGCGCTGTTCTTCCTCGCCCTGTCGCTCGTCGTCACCTGGCCCATGGTCCTGACCTGCCGCACCGCCATCCCCATGGGCACCGAGGCCTTCGCCACCGTGCCCGTGTTCAACCTCTGGACCCTCTGGTGGAACGTCGACCGCCTCGAGCACGGCATGGCCGGCTACTGGGACGCCCCGATCCACCATCCCGCGCCCGACACCTTCGCCTTCTCCGAGCCCCAGCCGCTCTT
This sequence comes from Phycisphaeraceae bacterium, assembly GCA_020850375.1. The sequence goes on from JADZET010000047.1 coordinate 8,331, forward strand.
GGTCCTGCTCGCCCCGCTGGCCTGGCTCGACTCGCCCATCCTCGCCTGCAACGTCTTCCTCCTCCTGTCGCTGACGCTCAACGGCCTGACCGCCTCCTGGCTCGTCCGCCGTTTCATCCCCAGCCGCCTCGTCGGCCTGGGCGCCGGCGCAATGATGCTCACGCTTCCCTACGTCCACTGGCAGTTCGGCGTCTACCAGCTCGTCCCGCTCTGGGGAGCGCTCTGGGCCATCGGCGCCCTCGCCGAGTTCGCGCGATCCCCCAGCGTCAGATGGGGCCTGGCGCTCGGCGCCGCCCTGGCCTGCGCCTACGCCCTGTGCGCCAACGCCGGCGTATTCCTGCTGGTCCTGCTGGCCCTGACCGCCCCCATCCTGCTGGGCAACCCCCTGGTCGAAGGTCGAACCTGGCTCCGGCTCCTCCCCGGGACGCTGCTCTGCCTGGCGCTGACCGGCCCGATCCTCCTGGCCCAGTCCCGCGTGGCCCATGAGTTCGACCTCGACCGACCGTTCTATCTGCTCTGGGAACTCTCCGCCGAGCCCGGCGACTACACCGTCCCCCCCTGGCCATCCTGGATCCCGATCGGCGACCTGAGCGACTCCATACGCCGCCCTGACTGGAGGATAAGCGTGGGCTATCTCAGGCTGCCGCTGGCCGCCTGCGGGTTGGCCCTGGGCATCTGCGACCGTCGGCTGCGGCGATGGACGTTCTTCCTGACGGCCTTCGGACTCGCCGCGTTTCTTCTCTCCCTGGGCATGAAGCTGAACATCGGGCCCTGGCGGCCCTATCTCACGCTCACGAAGGTGGTCCCGGGCATCGGCCTGGTACGTAACATTCACCGCTACGCCCTGTTCGTCCATCTGGCCGCGGCGCTCCTGGCCGGCCAGGGCCTGGCCTTGTTCCTCCCCCAACGCCTGGCCTCGATCGTCGGCCGACTCGCCCGACGAGCGAACGCGTCGATCGACCCCGCCGGCCCCTCTCTCCCGACCGCCCCATCCGGGCGAGCAGGCCTCCTTCGCGCGGCAGGCGTCCTGCCGATCCTGTTGCTCACCAGCCTGGTGATCTCGGATGTCTGGCCCGCGCCGCAGCGCGTCTTCACGCTGCCCTCCTATGAACAGAACCAGGGCTGGCTACGCTGGCTGACCACCCACACCGCGCCGACCGACGTCCTGGCCTGCCTCCCCTTCCCGGCCGACGGTCTGCCCAAGGCCAACCTCGACACGACCATGTTCATGTACTGGCAGCGCGTCCACGGCCGCCGCCTGGTCAACGGCTACAGCGGCTACGCCACGCCCGAGTACGAGCGGCTGCGCTCGCTGCTGGGACCGGCCGCGCCCCTCTGGGCCGTCCAGGACGGCCTGCGGATGCTGCGCAACGACGGGGCCCGCTGGTGCCTCTTCTCTCGCGGGGGCTGGAACCCGCGGTTGATCGAGAGCGTCGCATCGCTCCGCAAGGTGTACAGCGACGACCGCGCCGGCCTGGACATCTATCAGATCCTCGACGAGCCGCCCCCGGACCCCGCGGACAGCACGCCGCAATAGCCGTTCAAGCTCGTCGCAGCATCGGCGCGGGCGGCCGTCAATCGAGCGCGTTGTCCGATGTGGCGGCTTGCGTCGCGTCCGTCCCCTCGACGCGACGCCGCGGGGATGCCCCGCCGCCGACGCACGCGATACGCGCCATAATATTTACACATCAATTGCCATGATGGCTTGACATACCTACAATCGTGGTTATCATGGCATCGGTTCGCATGTCCCGCTGGGACCCGTCGCTCGATGGCGGAAGGTGGTCGACGACGAATTCTGGGGACCCGGCACATCACAGCGTAGAGAGTCCGGCTTGGCGGTTTGCGTGACGATTGCGACGGTGACACGCGAGAAATCCGCTCGCGCGTCAGGTCATCTGAAGGGAGGTGTGCGGCGGGCCTGCCTCGTTCCGATGTTCTGCGTTCTCTGGTTCCTTTTCTCTGATTCACGAATCGAGCATTGTCAGTCATCACTAACACGAAGAGGAAATTTGCTATGAAAAACATGTTTTTTGCCGTGACGGCCCTGCTGCTCTGCACGGTGACCACCTTCTCGACCCTGGCCGTCAAGATCGGCGCCGACAAGCCCGACACCATGGCCCTGGGCTACCGTTGGGGCACCGTCGATTCCTCCACCCATCGCGTGACGTTCGACTCGGCCGTCAGCCCCGGCTGCAACACCCCGCTGCACACCGGCACGCTGTGGCCTACCCACTCCCACGGCGATTTCCAGACCATGCACTACTGCTGGACGACCTCGGGCAACTGGTGGAACGGCGCCAAGACCATCTGGCAGCTCAAGCGCACCTGGTGCGGTTGCGAGGGGTTTGGCGCGCTTAATTGCGGTGGCGGCGGTCCCAACCGCATCAAGGCCTTCTGCACCTACGTCTGAGCCGTGACGAGGACACAGGCCGTTGTGACCGCCTGAAGTCAATCATCGCCAACGCAAGCTGGATCATCCGTCGGGCGAGGCCATCGGGCCTCGCCCGTTTTTTTTATTCCCTCATCCCCGTCGGACGCCGGCGACTGCCCGCGGGCGATGAATGCTCGCGATGGAGGCCCGGCCGCTCCTCGCCCCCCGTCGCTCTCCTGCCAGTCCCTGTCGTCCGGGGCGGTCCGCCCCGCGGCAGAAGGTTTTTTTCTTGAACCAGAAAAATGGCTTGATTGTACTACGATTGTTGTTATTATGGCACATAAGGAGCTTCGGGGTCCGCGGCGCCCGTCACGGGTGGGTGGGCGTCATCGGGCTTGAATCCCCGGGGTCCATCTCGTCCGTCGCCGCGGGTACGGCTCGGTGATTCGTGTGGTGTTCATGACGGCGTAACGCGGCTCGTCCGGCGTCGGTGTCCCAGCGTGAGGTGGCGGCAGGCCCTTGGCACCTGTCCATGTCCTCTTCCCGTGAATCATCACAACCAGACTCAAGTCACACACACTGACCACCCAAGAAAGGATCATGAGATGAAAAACTTACTCCTGGCACTCTCGGTCATGGCGCTCTGCGCCGTCACCACTTTCTCGGCCCTGGCCGCCAAGGTCGGCGCCGACCGGCCCACCACCCAGGCCCTGGGCTACAGGGACGGCATCATCGACGGGTCCACGCACCGCGCCCGATTCGACTCGGCGGTCAATCCCGGATGCAATACCCCCCTGCACAAGGGCTATGGCATCGGCCACTGGCATGATTGGCAGACGATGCATAGCTGCGCCACGACCTCGGGCAACTGGTGGAACGCCGACAAGACCATCTGGCAGCTCAAGCGCACCTGGTGCAGTTGCGAAGGCTGGAACTTCTGGGACTGCACCGGTGGCGGCGGGGCCATCAAGGCCTTCTGCACCTACGTCTAAGCGACACGGAGGTCTGCGCCGGCCGTGACCGTTCGGCCGCGCGAATCGCCGACAGGCCAAGCCGAGCCATCTCACCCGGGCGGGGCCCAACGGCCCCGCCCGAATTACTTGTTCATCCGCCGGACCACGCCCGCCGCCGCGCCCCGCTCCGAGACACGCACGTCGACCAGAGGGGCAAAAGGATTATCAGGCATGACTTGACTTGCCTACGATCGTTGATAATTTGGATCACCTGGGGACGGCTGTCCCACCCGCGACGCATCGGCATCGGCCTGGTGGATCGGAGGTCTTCGGTTACGGGTGTCGGTTGTGAGTGTCTGGATTGGCAGCTCGCTGGATGGCCCGGCGGTGACGATCTCTCGCGACCTTCCCGCCGTGCATCCCACCGGAGGACGGAGCTGACCGGCAAGTCTCAATCGTTTCCGCACGGGTGCGTGCGGACAATTCGGTCACGGCCGGCCCCATCCCGGGCCGCGTGACGGAGCATGGTCGGCCCCACGTACATGGGGCCGACCGCAGGGACCATCATCATGACTCATTCCACCGCATCAATCGGCGTTGACTCCCCCGCCCCCGCGACCCTCGACGCCACTCCGGCCCGCGGCCGACGGACGCTCTGGATCGTCCTGGCCGTCCTGCTCGCCCTGACCGTCGCCGGCTGGGCCGTGCTCGCCGCCGCCATCGAGGGCGTGATGGCCCGCGGCATCCTCGCCAGCGAGTGGTCCCGCGGGCTGGGCGACGTCCCCATCGGCTGGCCCATGGCGATCGTCAGCACGCTCATGCTCGCCCTGGTCCTGATCCGCCTGCGCCTGCGACTGAGCGAACGACTGATCCGCCTGTCCCGCGACCTGCTGCTGATCGGCGCCGTCGGCCTGCTGGGCGCCTCGGCCTGCCTCGCCGCAGGCTCCTGGCTCTGGGGCCATGACATCATGGCCCTCGACCGTGAGTCCGATGGATTGTGGCTCTGGCGGGCCATCAACGGCCTGAGCATCGTCGTCGCCCTCGCCGTGCTCTTCTTCGGCGCCCGCGAACTCGCCCCCACCCCGGCGCGACGCAACGGATCCACCGCCGCCCAGGGGATCGCCGTGGTCATCTACGGCCTGGCGCTGATGACCCTCCTCGCCGGCCCCGCCCTCGCCAACCTCTGGGCGCTCGCCGGCATGCCCAGCCACCCACTCGCCCAGTTCCGCAAGATCACCCCCAACGGAAAGAACCTCTTTTTCGACACCGGCCCCGGCCCCGACCGCCGGTTCATGGTCGGCTACGACTTCGAGATCCGTCCCCACGAGATGCCCATCTACGGCTCCCCCGACGCCGAGCAGTTCATCTTCTTCTGGTTCGACTACACCGACCTGCGCAGCCGCGAGCAGTACCAGAACCTGCGCGCCGCCATGCGACGCTATGGCGGACGCGTCGCCATCGTCCCCCTGCTGTTCCCCATCAGCCCCGACGGCAACAAGTTCTTCATGTTCCAGCCGATCCCCCAACGCAACGCCGACGCCGGCATGCTCGCGCGGCTCGCCGTCGCCGTCTGGATCGCCAAGCCCCAGGACTTCGCCTCGTTCCACGACTGGCTCCTCGACGCCCCGGCGTGCCCCTCCGCGGATCAGGCCCGACGCCACGCCGCCGAGCTCGTCGGCGAGCAGGCGCTCCAGTCCGCCATGGCCGACCCCCGCGTCTACGGGATCATCGCCCGCTGCGTTGAACTCAAGCCCCCGACCGGCCAGGACCGATCGATCCCCATCACCTCCTGGCTCGGAGACTCGATCGGCGCCCACTTCGTCGAGCCCGAGAAGATCTGCGAGGCCGTCACCCAGTCGACCGGCATACTCACCGACCCGACAGCGGACAAGCCGTGACCACGAACCGCGCCCGCCGATCGGTGCGCACCGCACGTCGTTCCCCGCCACCGCGGCAACCGTCGGAGACCCTTCGATGAACAGCCTCAGCGTCAGCTCCGATACGACCTCGCCCGCACTCGACGGGCCCGCGTCCCATCCCGCCGACGGCGTGCTCGATCCCGCCCGCCGATGGGCCGCCTGCCTCCTCGCCGCCGCGGCGATGGGCCTGTGCCTCTACCTGCTCTGGACCTCCTTCTCCGGCGCCGCCATCGCCGGATGCCAGGAGGGCGGCGGCTGCACCACCGTGCTCGCCAGCCGCTGGCGCGCCTGGCTGGGGATCCCCACCTCCGCCATGGGCGCCGTGGTCTACGCCGCCATCCTGATCGCGCTCGCCGGCCTACGCCCCGTCGTCCGCCAAGACCTGCGCCGACTTGCATGGTCCGTCCTGCTCGTCGCCGTCGCCATGGCCCTGGGCGCGGGCCTCTGGTTCGTCGTGCTCCAACTCCTGGTCGTCCGAGCCTTCTGTCCTTACTGCACCACCGTGCACGCCTGCGGCCTGCTGCTCGCCGTGGTCCTCCTGACCGCCCCCGGCCTGCGCCGGTCCGGCCTGCTGACGCCGGCGCGGCGTCGCCGGCTGGCCGCCCGCGCCGGCGTCGGTGTCGCGCTGCTCATCGGCGGGCAGGTCCTCGCCCCCGCGTCCACCAGCAGCCTCCTGCGTTCCGGCGGTCAGTTCGGCCACTACGACGTCTACGACACCGGCCCCGGCCCCGACCGCGCCGTCCGACTCTCCGGCAGCCCCACCACCCTCAACCCCCACCACATGCCCATGCTCGGCTCGCCCGACGCGCCCTACATCGCCGTCCTCTTCTTCGACTACTACTGCCCCTCCTGCCGCACCCAGTTCCAGCTGATCAAGAAGGCCATGGCCCACTACGCCCCCCAGCTCGGCATCGTCTGCCTGCCCCTGGGATGCACCCCCAACCCCGACGAGCAGGAGGTGCCCTCCTGCAGGTACGCCCTGCTCGCCGCCAGCGTCTGGCGCCGCAACCCCGAAAAATTCGCCACGTTCCACGACTGGCTGATGACCGATCCCCCGCTGATGCTCCGCGCCTCGCCCAAGGACGGCATCCCCTCCCTCGAGCACAGCACGGCCCTCGCCGCCAGCCTCGTCGGCGGACACGACACGCTCGAACAGGACATCGCCGACCCCGAGCTGACCAACCTCATCCTCCAGTGGCGCGGGTGGCGCCGTTCCCTCGCCGCCGGCAAGATCCTCCCCGCACTCAACCTCCACGACATGGTCCTCCTCGGCGAGAGCGCCGACACCGACGAGCTGTTCACCCACCTCGAGGCCGGGCTGGGCATCAAACCCCTCGACCAGACCCGCCCGACGCAGACCCAACCCTGACCACCCGCGTTCGCGCACATCGCAAGGAGCTTTCCCATGAACATGACGTGCCCGTCCCTGATCCTCAGCCTGGGCCTGCTGGCCGGCCTGGCCGCGACAAATCCCGCACGCGCCGAGCAGCCCGAGACGACCCCGCCGCCTCAGCAGCAGGCCCCCGCGGCCGTCCCCCCGGCCACCCAGCCCTCCGACAAGGCCACCGACCCCCAATGGGAGCTGCGCTCGCTCGACTACCAGTTCTCCTACGCCATCGGCGTCGATCTCGGCAATCGCTACGGCTGGATGCCACAGACCGTCCGCGTCGACCCCCAGGTCGTCGCCCAGGGCGTCGCCGACGCCATCGCACGCAAGGTCCCCCTGACCTCCCAGCAGCTCATCACCGTCGCCGACCTCGTCGACACCCGCGTCCGGGAGCTCCGGCAGAAGCAGGCCGCCGAGTTCATCCAGCGAAACAAGGACTTTCTGGCCGAGAACCGCGGCAAGCAGGGCGTCAAGATCACCGACACCGGCCTGCAGTACCAGGTCCTGCGCGAAGGCTCCGGCCGTCAGCCCCAGTCCACGAGCTTCGTCTCCGTCCACTACAAGGGCAAGCTCATCGACGGCACCGAGTTCGACGACTCCTACAAGCGCGGCGAGCCCGGCGTCTTCTCCGTCCTGGGCGTCATCGAGGGCTGGAAGCAGGCCCTGCCCATGATGAAGGAGGGCGCGCAGTGGCGCCTCGTCGTCCCGCCCGAGCTCGGCTACGGCGAGATCGGCGACGGCGCCCAGATCCCCGCCAACGCCGTCCTGATCTTCGACATCGAGCTGATCTCCGTCCAGTAACGAAGCAGCTCCCCGCGCCGGAGCACGCCGGCACGCGCTCCGGCGGCCGCGTTCACGCTCCAACATCAACCCCCGCCGTGTCCCACGGCGGATCGGAGACGCCTCCATGAGCAGCTGGCTTCTGGTCCAGGTGTGCCGTGCGTTCACGCGGGCCGTGGGCATCGAACGCCTCACGCCCGCACGCGTACCCGTCAGCTCACCGACCCATGGGCCCTCGATCCATCCGCTCACCCTCGCCATGACCTCGGGCACGGGGGATGCCCCGCGCCCGACGGCCACGCCGGCGGCCCGCACGGAAGTCTCCAATCCGAGCTCGCCCCGACCCGCCCGCATCCGCGGCTGGCGCCTCGGGCTCTTGCGCCTGCTGCTGATCGTCGCCGCCCCGGCCCTGCTGCTGCTCGCCCTCGAGGGCGGCCTGCGCGTCTTCGGCTACGGCTACCCCACCGGCCTGTTCCTGACCAGCAACGGCCTCTGCCGCACCAACCCCTACTTCGGCTGGCAGTTCTTCCCCGTCTCCGTCGCCACCGTCCCCGCCGCCACCGTCACCCCCCTGGCCAAGCCCCCCAACACCTGCCGCATCGTCGTCGTCGGCGGCTCGGCCGCCTTCGGCACCCCCGTCCCCGCCTTCGGCTTCGGCCGCATGCTCGAGGTCATGCTCCGGGAGCGACACCCAGGCGTCGAATTCGAGGTCATCAACGCCGCCCTGCCCTCGATCAGCTCCCACGGCGTCCTCCGCGCCGTCCGCGACGCCGCACCCCTCCGACCCGACATCTACCTCGTCTACATGGGCAACAACGAGGTCGTCGGCTGCTACGGCGTCGGCACCGCCTTCATGGAGCGCTCCCCCCAGCGCTGGGTCATCCGCGCCGCCATCGAGGCCCGCTCCCTCCGCCTCGGACAGCTCCTGCTGAGTCTGGCGCCCGGCCACGGCTTCGGCATGCTCGACAAGATCCAGCTCTTCCGCGACCGCCCCATCCGACACGACGACCCCCGCCTCCAGATCGCCTACAGCCACCTCCGACGCAACCTCACCGACATGTGCGACGCCGCACAGGACGCCGGCGCCAACGTCGTCCTGTGCACCGTCGCCGTCAACTTCCGCGACTGGTCACCCTTCGCCTCCGCCCACACCCCCGGCCTCGCCCAGCAGGACCTCGACCGCTGGAACGCCCTCTACCAGCAGGCCCTCGCCGCCCAGCAGGACCGGCAGTGGGCCCAGGCCGCCGACCTCTTCCAGCAGGCCGCCGCCATCGACGACCGGCACGCCGACCTGCACTTCCGCTGGGGACGCTGCCTGCTCGAGCTCGGCGACGGCGCCGGCGCCGGCAGCCACCTCCGCCTCGCCCGCGACCTCGACACCCTGCGCTTTCGCGCCGACGGCCCGATCAACGAAGTGATCCGCCAGATGGCCATGGCCCGCGCCGACCGCGGCGTCCGCCTCGTCGACGTCGACCAGGCCTACGCCGACGTCTCGCCCAACGGCATCCCCGGCGACAACCTCTTCTACGACCACGTGCACATGTCCATCGCCGGCAACTACCGCCTGGCACTGACCGTCCTCCACGACGTCGAGAACGCCCTGCCCGCCTGGGCCGTCAAGGGCTGGGACCCCGCCTCCGCACCGACCGTCAGCAACCAGACCGTCGAGAACGCGCTGGCCCTGACCCCCTGGGACCGCGCCGACCTCGAGGCCGCGATGCACAACATGTCCGGCTTCCTCCGCACCCTCGCCGACAAGTCCCCCTCCCCGGACCAGCCCCCGCCCCTCGCCGATCAGACCTCCCTGTCCCGCCCCAAACTACAGACCATCACCAAGGCCACACCCACCTTCGGCCGGCGGGACCTGACGCCCCCCGAGGTGGCCGCGACCCTCAACGCCTACCGCCAGGCGATCCAACGCCGCCCCGACGACCTCTACTTCCGCGAACGCTTCTCACGCTTCCTCCAAGAAAAGGACGACTGGGCGCCGGCCGACGAGCAGATCCGCTTCTTGACCGAGCGAATCCCCGAGTTCTGGGAGCTCTACCTCCGCCGCGCCCGGGTGCTCTACCGCCTCGACGACCTCGACGGCTCCATCCTCGCCTGCCAACGCTCCCTGAGCCTCAACCCCTACCAGGAACGCGCGTGGGTCGAGATGGGCATGATGTACCGCGACATCAGCAAACGCGACCTGGCCATGCGCGCCGTCGAGCACGCCAGGGACCTCAACCCCGGCTCGCCCGCCAACTACTTCCTGCTCGCTCAGATGACCTCCAGGTTCCTCAACGATGACCGTGGTGCCCTGGCGCTCAGTGAGCAGGCCCTGCGGCTGGCCCCGCGGGAGCCCGCCGTGCTCACCCAGTGCGCGCAACTCCGCGTCGCCTCCCACGACCCGGCCGTGCGCGACATGCCCAAGGCCCTGGAGCTGGCGACCGCCGCCTGCGAGCACAGCCGGTACGCCGACGCCGAGGCCCTGGAAGTCCTGGCCGCCGCCAGCTCACAACTCGGCCGATTCCCCCAGGCCATCGACGCCGCCGAGAAGGCCCTGGCCGTCGCCCGCCAGGACCGCCCGGACCTCCTGCCCCAGATCCAGGAGTCCCTCAAGGCCTACCGCGCCCACACCGTCCCCCACATCGACTACTAAGACCCCCGACGCCGTCCCCGACGCCTGCCCCCGCCGACTGCTACATAAAACTACATTTAATGTCAAAAATGTCTTGATACATCTACGCGCCGTGTTGCCATCGCACTAGAGCAGTGGGCGTGAATGTTCGCCAGGACAGGCCGCCACGAGCCGCGACCGTCAGGGAGCGGTTGCCGCACAAAGATCCGCTCGCTCACGGCCTCCTTGCCCGATGGCCCGCATCATGACATGTGGAGATCAATCGCGCCAGCCGCTTTAAGCCCGGTGAACAGCCCCCGCCGCCACAGACCCATAATCCCCACTCCGCATCCCGAACCGGGGCTTACCTGCCGGCCTCGGATCGAGCACATCCGGGGGGGGGGACGCGACGCCCGCATCGACCCGCGTGACGCATCGCCCGGCGCCCGCTCACCCGCCGCAGCACGTCCCGGATCGCCCCGAGCCGTTCCACGGCATCCGTGCCAGCATCCACGACATCGGGCAGAACCCCGACAACGCCGTGACCATCATCCCGATCCCCGGCATCAGCGCCAGCAGCAGCCACCACGTGTTGACGTACACGCCCAACCCCAATCCCAGCAACACCATCACGCTGGCCACGAAGAACGTCTGCCGACCGACACGATTGCTTGGGAAGATCCCCGTCATCGCCGCGTCCGTCATGACACGCTCTCCTTAAAATGGTCACGCCCCATCACCTGCGGGCCCGTGCATCCCGACCGAGGCCGGGCATCGGTGCCCAGCCTCTCTTGTTCATCTTAGCCATCAGCCCAGCCAGAAAGAGAAATACAGGTACATCGCCAGGACGATGCCGAGCACGGCGCAGGAGAGAAGAATCTCAGTTGCGCCCCAGCCCTTCTCCGTCCCCGCGACCGAGGCCGAGCCATACGTCAGCCCGTCGATCTTCTCCCGCGGCGGCGGGGCGCCGAGCATCGACGCGACCACGATGATGACGACCGTCACGACAAACAGCACCGCCGCGAAGTAAAGAAAATTAAAATCCCCGATCCACGCCAGGATCGCCGGGTCCTCGACCTTGCCCGCCCCGTAGATCGCCTGAACGATCGTCTTGGCCAATCCCATCCCGATCCCCAGCGCCAGCCCCCACACCGCCCCCTGGCTGTTCATCCGACGCCAGAACAGCCCCAGCAGGAACACCGCCGTGATCGGCGGCGCCAGGTACGCCTGCACGCTCTGAAGGTAGTAGTACAGACCGCCCCCGGAGATCTGCGCCATCACCGGGATCCACGCCATCCCCGCCAGCACCACCGCCACCGTCGCCACCCGCCCGACGCGCACCAGGTGTCGCTCCGACCGCCCGGGCCGGATCTTCTCATAGATGTCCACCGTGAACAGGGAAGCGCTCGAATTGAACAGCGACGACAACGAACTCATCAGCGCCGCCAGCAGCCCCGCCACGACCAGCCCGCGCAGCCCCACCGGCAGCAGCGACGTGACCAGCGTCGGGAACACCCGGTCGCCCATCATCTGCCCCGTCTTCGGATCGATCGGGATGTGGATCACGCCCTTCTGGTGCAGCGCGTAGCCGATCAGCCCGGGGATGAGAAAGATCAGCACCGGCGTGGTCTTGAGCACCCCGCCCCACAACGCCCCGCGACGGGCCGTCCGCAGGTCGCGCGCCGCCAGCGTCCGCTGCACGATGTACTGATCCGTGCACCAGTACCAGATCCCCACGATCGGCGAACCGATCAGGATCCCCAGCCACGGAAAATCCGGATCATTGGCCGGCCGCCACAGCGCGAAACGATCCGCCTGCGCCGCCACGGTCGCCCGCAGCTCGCCCCACCCCCCGAGCTTTTCCAGCCCGATGCCCATGATCGCCGCCGCCCCGACCAGCAGGATGACCGCCTGCGCCGTGTCGGTGTACAGCACCGCACGAAGCCCGCCGAACACCGTGTACACCCCCGTCAGGATCACCGTCAGGAACGCCCCGATCCAGAACGCGTTCTCCGGCGACCCGAACGTGTCCGGCAAGAGCGTCTGAAAAACCAGCGCCCCCGCGTACACCGTGACCGACACCTTCGTAAAGACATACGCCAGCAGCGACACCAGCGACAGGATCCACCGCGACGTCGGCCCGAACCGCTTCTCAAGAAACTCCGGCACGGTGTAGACCCCCGTCCGGTAGTAGAACGGCACAAAGACCCACGCCAGCAGCACCATGATCCACGCGTGCAGCTCGTAGTGCGCCATCGCCATCCCGCTGGTCGCGCCCTGCCCCGCGAGCCCCACGATGTGCTCCGACCCGATGTTCGACGCGAAGAGCGACCCGCCGATCGCGAACCATCCGACGTTCCGCCCGGCCAGGAAGTAGTCCGCCGTCGTGTCCTGCCTGCGCTGCGACCACCAGACGATGGCGACCAGGAGCAGGAAGTACAGGCTGATCACGAGCCAATCGAGCATCGCGAGCGTTTGCATGAGATGGACCTCGTCGTGGGGAAGAAGATGCCGGGGCACGGTGCACGGGGCGATGATTGACCGACAAGAACCCTGATGGACGCGCCCCATCACGTGCGGGCTCGTGCGATCGACGGCCGTGAGTCCCGGCAGACGCCAGGCCTCAGAAACCAGCCGGCCCCCGACATCTTAACGATCAGCCTCCCCTCGGTTCACACCGCAAACCGCTTGCTCCCATCCCGCCACAAACCGCACCCCGCCGCGCGTTTGGCCCCCGCACCGGCCCCGGATAGAATCGCCCCTCCACCAGCCGGTGTGGCGGAACTGGCAGACGCGACGGATTCAAAATCCGTTGGGACCTTAAATCCCGTGTGGGTTCGACCCCCTCCACCGGCACTTTTCTCGCGAATTCCTCTCCCCCCGTCCGCGAACGATTGACCATCACGGCACGCGGCGCTGCCTGCTCCGCGGTCGCGGAAAGCATCCCATGCACTGGCCCGATCCATCTGACCTTCCGCTCATTGACAGCTATCCCGACCTGCTGGTCTGTCTCGATGGTTCCCCAGTCGATTCCCCTCGCGTTTGGCGCGACAAGCGCCGCGCCGAGCTGATCGCCCTGATCCAGCACTACGAATACGGCTCACTTCCCACGATCCAGGTCAGCCCGACGGCGCACACGATCCACGAGAGCCGTTCCGCGCTGGGGGGCAAGGCCTGGCTCCGCGAACTGGCCGTGACCGTCGGTCCCGGCGCACCGCCCATCCACCTGCTCGTGCTCCTGCCCACCGCCAAGCTAGCCAAGCGCGAGCCCGCCCCCCTCTTCCTCGGCGCCAGATTCACCGGCAACCAGACCCTCACCGACGACCCCGGCGTCCGCCTGCCCACCTGCTGGCAGTACGGCGACTACCCCGGCGAGGCCGAGCACAAAGCCTCCCAGGCCACCCGCGGCACCCAGACGCAGACCTGGAACCCCCAGATGATCCTCGACGCCGGCTACGGCCTGGCCGTCTTCCAGGCCAACGAGGCCGACCGCGACACCTCCGCCCTGCGTGACGGACTCCAGCCCTGGCTTCGCAACCAGGAGCCCCACGCCCCCGAGCGCTGGGGCACCATCGCCCTCTGGGCCTGGACCATCAGCCGATTGGTCGACGTCCTTGTCCAGGACCCCGCCGTCGACGCCCGCCGCATCGTCGCCGTCGGCCACTCGCGATTGGGCAAGACCGTCTACCTCGCCGCCGCCCTCGACGAACGCATCGCCATGTCGATCCCCCTCCAGGCCGGCTGCGGCGGCACCGCCCCGGCGCGCGGCACCACCGGCGAGTCGATCGAGCGGATCAACACCGTCTTCCCCCACTGGTTCAACAGCGTCTACAAGTCCTTCAATGATCGCCCGCGCGCCTTGCCCTTCGACCAGCACGCCCTGGCCGCCCTGATCGCCCCGCGCCCCGTCCTGTTCGCCAACGCCTCCGAGGACCAGTGGGCCAACCCCGACGGCCAGTTCACCATCCTCCAGGCCGCCGACCCCGTCTACCGACTCCTCGGTGCCCAGGGCCTGGCCCATCACGCCCAGCCCCCGCTCAACACCCTCTCCGCCGGCCGCCTGGGCTACTGGCAGCGCCCCGGCCGACACGAGATCAACGCCCAGGACTGGCAGACCTTCATCGCCTACGCCAGGCGGCACCTCGGATCCTGAGCCAGCCGCGCCGGGACTCGCCAGACCTCCTGGATTGACACTTCCTAGCCATGCGCCCGGGTGCCTGTTGCTCCTTACGCCCCGGGAGCGAGGATCCGCCCCCGGCGCCCCCCACAGCACCTTTGATGACCTATCTTGTATAAAGACAAAGACTTGTTGTATGAGAATCGGGCCGGTTGATCCTCGAAAATTGTTGACAATGACCGCACCGTGGGTTAGCGTTAAACGTCCGTAATAATTCATGATGTGCCGCGTTGTGGCTGGGGGTTTTTGGGTTTAATGAGCAACACAGGGGGCCGATGTCGTGCGCCCCTGGCGGGGTGTCACCGCGGGCCCGGGCCCGAGCACTCTTTGTTTTTTGCGAGGAGGACCGTATGTCGCGTCAATCCGCTGACCTCATCTCACGCTCGACCGATGTTTATCTCGTCACGGATGACGCGATCGTCAAACGGACCGACCACGTCAGTGGTAGGGGGGTTGCGGGCGCCGCCGCCGGGGGCTGGCAAGGCCTCCTGTCCCTCGAACCGCGCCTGCTGATGGCCGCCGAGATCGCCCTCTTCGGAGGCAGCGCCGCCGACGTCGAGATCGCCAGCGGAGACACCACCCCGATCTTCGCCGACTTCACCGACTTCGGGAACATGCGCGTCAGCGACGACGGCAGCACCCTCCACACCGCCACCCGACTGTTCACCATCAAGAACACCGGCAACACCAACCTCACCCTCACCGGCACGCCCAGGGTCGTCCTCGCCGGCGACGCCGCCTCCGACTTCACCGTCACCACCCAGCCCCCCTCGAGCATCGTCGGCCCCTCCGGCTCGACCACCTTCCTCATCACCTTCGACCCCAGCGCCGCCGGCGAACGCAGCGCCACCGTCACCATCGCCAACAACGACTCCGACGAGGCCACCTACACCTTCACCATCACCGGCGTCGGCATCGACATGGACGCCCTCTACGGCGGCGTCTACGCCGGCACCACCACCTGGGGCTCCGGCCTCAACGCCACCTGGGGCGACCAGATCCAGGTCCACTACACCCTCTACGAGCCCGACGGCACCTTCCGCGAAACCTCCGTCGGCGGCGACCCCTTCACCCTCACCCTCGGATCCGGCGGGGTCATCGCCGGCTGGGAGGTCGGCCTGCCCGGCATCCAGCCCGGCGAGTACCGCACCCTGCTCATCCCCCCCGAACAGGCCTACGACGACGGCAAGACCCTCATCTTCGAGGTCTACATGGTCGGCTTCGTCAGCGCCATCGGCACGCCACCCGACATGACCGTCACCGGCAACGGCCAGGAGATCGCCAACGGCGACATCACCCCCACGCCCGTCGACAACACCAGCCTCGGCGTCGTCGCCCCAGGCCGGTCCGTCACCCACAACTTCCGCCTCACCGCCGAGCACGGCGAGGGCTCCTTCTCCCTCATCGGCGAGCCCTACATCCAGGTCCTCGGCCCCGACGCCTCCTACTTCACCGTCGGCGACTTCGAGTACGGCGACAACGAGATCATCTTCCCCATCACCTTCAGCGGCGGCGCCGAGCTGGGCACCTACCAGGTCCAGGTCCTGATCCCCACCACCGACCCCGACGAGTCCCGCTTCAACTTCCTCATCGGCGTCACCGTCGCCCCCGACCTCTACGACGAGTCCTGGTACCTCGCGACCAACCCCGACGTCGCCGCCGACGTCAACTCCGGCGCCTGGGCCAGCGGCTACGCCCACTTCGTCGCCGCCGGCATGGCCGAGGGACGAAGCCCCAACGCCTTCTACGACGAGGCCTGGTACCTCCAGCACAACCCCGACGTCGCCTCCGCCGTCGGAACCGTCTGGACCAACGGCCTCGAACACTTCCTCGCCGCCGGCTACACCGAGGGACGCGACTTCAGCCCCTACTTCAACGAGGCCCTCTACCTCCGCCTCAACCCTGACGTCGCCGCCGGCGTCACCAACGGCGACTGGGCCAGCGGATTCGAGCACTTCATGAACACGGGCATGGACGAGGGCCGCCGCTTCAACCTCTACTTCAACGAGACCTACTACCTCGCCCGCAACCCCGACGTCGCCGCCGGTGTCGACGCCGACGCCTTCCGCAGCGGTTTCGAGCACTTCCTGCTCAACGGCCAGAACGAGGGCCGCCTCTTCGACAGCTTCTTCGACGCCACCTTCTACCTCGCCGCCAACCCCGAGGCCGCCGCACGCGTCGGCGCCTCGACCACCGACTCGGCCTTCGACGACTTCATGCGCTTCGGCCTCGACGCCGGACTGGCCTCCAACCCCTTCTACCAGGAGGCCTTCTACCTCGCCCAGAACCCCGACGTCGCCACCGACGTCGGCGCCGTCTGGCAGAACGGCTTCGAGCACTTCGTCCGCTTCGGACAGAGCGAGGGCCGCATCTTCTCCACACTCTTCGACGAGGCCTACTACCTCGCCGTCTACCCCGACATCGCCTCGGCCGTCACCGCCGGCAACTTCCAGTCCGGCTTCGAGCACTTCATGCGCCACGGCCGGCCCGAGCGCCGCGTCTTCACCGCCCTCTTCGACGAGACCTACTACCTCGCCCAGAACACCGACGTCGCCGCCGATGTCGGAACCGTCTGGGCCACCGGCTGGGAGCACTTCCTCGCCGTCGGCCGCTTCGAGAGCCGCGCCTACAGCCCCTACTACAACGAGCAGACCTACCTGACCAACAACCCCGACATCGCCGCCGACGTCCCGGTCGTCTGGCGCACCGGCCTGTTCCACTACGCCGCCTACGGCCAGATCGAGGGACGCACCGCCGTCTGACCCGGATCCCCTGCACCGAATCATCCCCGCCGGGCCCTCCTCGGGCCCGGCTTTTTTTCATCCCGCACGCCCTCGCCGGGCGGGAGCGAACGACGCAGTTCTGTTAAAATAGTCAACACCGGCGCGGGGAATTGTCTCCGCCCCATGACCCCCGGACCTGCCGACTCGACCCAGGCCCCGACGCCCCCCGAGACTGCCCTTGATCACCCCGGCCCGGACGGCGCAATCTCACGGAAATCATTGACAATGCTGCTTTCATGCGTTAGCGTTCAAGAATACCCCCCATCCGATGATGCACCCACCCGCCGACCGCGGGTAAGCGCCTCACCGCTCAAGGATAATGGGCCCGTCCCCCAGCCACGGCAGGCCGTTGACCGGTGTGAATCCATGCTTCTTTGAGGAGGTTCTCATGCCGCTTCGTGGTGAAGATCCATCCGTACAGCCTGCCCGGATCCGCCCCGCGGACACAGCCGATGATCCGACCCGCCTCCCGGACCATGAGCCCTGGCAGGGCCTCCTGCCCCTCGAGCCCCGACTGCTGA
Source organism: Phycisphaeraceae bacterium (assembly GCA_020850375.1). Next base: position 25,827 of record JADZET010000047.1, read on the forward strand.
TGGCCGCCGAGGTCGCCCTCTTCGGCGGCCTCGACGCCGACGTCGAGATCGCCGCCGGCGACTCCACCCCCGCCTTCGTCGACGGCACCCACTTCGGCGGCGCCTTCGTCGACGACGCCGCCACCATCCACACCGCCGCTCGAACCTTCACCGTCAAGAACCTCGGCGGCACCGTCCTGGGCCTGACCGGAACCCCACGCGTTCAGATCTCCGGCGACGTCAGTGACTTCACCGTCACCACCTCCTTCAGCACCAACAAGCTCGGATGGCAGGACTCGGTCACCTTCACCATCACCTTCAACCCCACCGCGCCAGGCGTCCGCACCGCCACCGTCCGCGTCCCCAACAACGACTCGAACGAGTTCAACTACACCTTCACCATCGTCGGCGTCGGCTTCGACCCCGCCGGCTCCGGCACCGAATTCACCCCCGTCTCCGTCGTCGGCGGAGCCTACTACTACACCCTCCTCCCCGGCGCCACCGAGGACCGAGCCGCCACCACCGGCGACGCCATCGACGTCAACCGATACGTCATGCCCGTCGGCGCCTCCAACTACATCTCCCCCACCTCCGATCACTCCCTCCCCGTCACCGTCAACCTCGACTCCTCCAACGCCTCCTCGCTCCTGGTCTCGAGCCTGATCGGCATGCGGACCGGCGAGCTGCGCATCATCCTCCTGCCCGCCAACTCCGGCATCTACACCGGCTTGCTCAACACCATCCCCGCCGTCTACGCCGCCGAGATGCTCAGCATCCGCTCCGCCGCAGCCTCCCAGCCCTCCGTCGCCCTCACCGGCAAGGACGACACCCCCATCGCCAACGGCGACGACTCCCCCAGCACCACCGACGGCACCAACCTCGGCGTCACACGCCAGGGACAGCAGCTCACCCAGACCTTCACCCTCAACATCACCGGCGACAACTTCGCCCTCCTGGGCAACCCCAACGTCGTGATCTCCGGCGCCGACGCCTCGAACTTCACCGCCTCGACCGTCTCGGGCGCCGGCGCCACCCGAACCTTCACCATCACCTTCCGCAACGCCACCGCCAACGGCGTCTACTCCGCCGTCGTCACCATCCCCACCAACGACCCCGACAACCTCTTCCTGACCTTCACCGTCCGCGCCACCCTCGCCCCGGGCGTCTTCGACGAGGCCTGGTACCTCGCCCAGAACTCCGACGTCGCCGCCGACGTCGACAACGGCACATGGGCCAGCGGTTACGAGCACTTCGCCGCCCTCGGACAGACCGAGGGCCGACGCGCCAACCCCATCTTCGACGAGGCCTACTACCTCGCCCACAACCCCGACGTCGCCGCCGACGTCGGCGCCGTCTGGCAGACCGGCTTCGAGCACTTCGCCGCCCTCGGCCAGACCGAGACCCGCCGCTTCAGCCGCTACTTCGACAACGCCGTCTACCTCCGCCTCAACCCCTCCGTCGCCTCCGCCGTCGCCGCCGGCACCTGGAAGAGCGGCCTCGAACAGTACATCGTCGCCGGCGCCGCCGCCGGCAACCGCGTCAGCCCCTACTTCGACGAGGACCTCTACCTCCGCCTCAACTCCGACGTCCAGGACCTCATCACCGCCGCCGCCTACGAGAACGGCTTCATCCACTTCATCGAGGTCGGCCGCACCGAGAACCGCACCTTCAGCCGCTTCTTCGACGAGACCTTCTACCTCGAGCAGAATCTCGACGTCGCCGCCGACGTCGGCGCCGACCCCGCCAACCCCTGGCGCACCGGCTTCGACCACTTCCTCGAGATGGGCCAATACGAGAACCGCCTCTTCACCAAGTACTTCGACGAGGCCGTCTACCTCGGCGTCAACACCGCCGTCGCCTCGGCCGTCACCGCCGGCACCTGGGCCTCCGGCTTCGAGCACTTCATCGCCCGCGGTTGGAGCGAGGGACGCCAGTTCTTCGCCCTCTTCGACGAGGCCTACTACCTCGCCCAGTACCCCATCGTCGCCGCCGACGTCGGCCCCAGCCTCGAATGGGACAGCGGCTTCGATCACTTCATCCACGCCGGCTACAACGAATCGCGCCGCTACAGCACCTACTTCAACGAGCAGGCCTACCTCGCCGCCAACCCCGACGTCGCCGCCGGCGTCCCCGACCCCTGGCTCACCGGCTTCCGCCACTTCGTCACCTACGGCCAGTTCGAGGGCCGCACCGCCGTCTGAGCCTGACGCCAGTCGACCCGACACGAAAAACAACCGGACCCCCGCTCCCGCGGAGGTCCGGCGTTTTTTCCTGCTCAGCCCGGTAGGGCACGCATCCTGCGTGCCGAACGCCGCCGCCGCGTCAATCGGGTCTCGCTCTCTCCCCCCCCGCGATTCATACGCGAGGCCCCTCAAACGTATCGCGGTTGATTCGCAGCCGGGGTCTGTCCTCTTTTTGCGCAGCAAAACAGGGGGCTGACCCCCTCTCCCAGCCTGCGATCAACCGCGGACCGTATCAAACCTGCTCCGGCATCGCGTGCATCACGATCAGCGCCAGCCCCATGGCGGCCATCGCCGCCCCGGCCAGACGCAACGCCACCGTCCCCCGCCGCGACTCGATCAACAGCATCCCGATCAGCACCCCCGCGACGTGGATCCCCGCCGTCCCCGTCATGAACCCCGCCGCGTAGAACACCGGCGCCGCCAGCTCCGGCATCTCCGTCCCGTGCGCATGGCCGTGGAAGATCGCGAACGTCGCCACGAACAGCATCGCCACCACCACCGGCATCTTCTTGTCCGCCGCGATCGCCGCCCCCAGCGCGAAGACCGAGAACGCGATCCCGATCTCCACCGAGAACACCGGCACGCCCAGGATCCCCAGCAGCCCCCCGACCGCCATCGTCAGCACGAACGCCGTCGGCACCGTCCAGATCGCCCGCCCCCCGATCTGCGCGCTGAGGATCCCCACGCTGATCATCGCCAGAAGGTGATCGTACCCCAGCACCGGGTGCCTCATCCCCGCCAGAAAACCGCCCGCCCGGCCCACCCCGTGCGCCCACGCCAAGCCCGGGAACAGCCCGATCACCAACGCCGCCAGCAACCACTTTCTCATGACATGATCTCCAGAAAGGGGGAAACGGAATGTCCCCATCTTATACCAGATCATGCCTAAAACAACTACATCAATCTACGAGTGGTCGTGCCCCTCCCGACCCGCCGTCGCGGACGCCGGCCGACAGAGGCCGCCCAGGTATTCTGATCGCCCCCGACGCCTCACCGCCCCGCCGTCGTCCCCACCCGCACCACCACCAGCGTCGTGTCGTCCACGTTCCGCGCCAGACCGATGTGTTTCCGCATCGACCACAGCAGGTGGTGCATCGCGCCGGCCGCGCTCATCCCCCCCGTCTCGAGAAAGGCCTGCTTCATCCTCGCCCGCCCGAACTTCCTCCCCGACCGGTCCATCGCGTCGATCAGCCCGTCCGTGTAGATCGCCAACAGGTCCCCCGCCCGCAGGTCCAGGATCCCCTTCTGGTACGTCTGGGCCGCGTCGATCCCCAGCACCATCCCCCCCGTCTCGAGCGCCATGAGTTTGCCGTCCCGCAACAGCAGCGGCGGGTCGTGCCCCGCGTTGCAGTACGTCAGCCGCAGCCTCTTGGGGTCCAGCACCCCGTAGAACAGCGTCACGAACTCGCTGTCCCGCGTGTCCCGCGCCAGCGCCGCGTTCACCCGCGCGATGATCTGGTCCAGGTCGTAAACGTCCTGCGCGAACGCCCGGATCGACGCCCGCACGCTCGCCGTCAGCAGGCTCGCCGCCACCCCCTTGCCCACCACGTCGCCCACCGCCACGCCCAGGTTCCCGTCGAGGTCCAAGAGGTCATAAAAGTCACCCCCCAGCTCGTAACTCGGCACGTACCGCGCCGCGATCTCCAGCGGCGGGATGCTCGGCACCGTGTCCGGCAGCATCCGCTGCTGCACCTGCGCCGCCAGACGAAGCTGCCGCTGAACGTCCTGACGCTGCGTCTGCTGCTGATCCAGACGCGCGTTGACCACCGCCGCCGTCACCAGCTGCGCCAACGCCCGCCCCAGCTCCACCTGCCCCGACGTGAAACGCCCCGCCTCACCCGTCAACCACTCGATCACCCCGAACGCCCGACCCTGGTGCATCAGCCCCAGGCACAACAGCGACGTCACCCCCTGCTCGCGCGCCTCGGCCTCCGTCATGATCCGCGGGTCCGACCACACCTCCGCCAGGTACGCCGCCTCGCCCGCCAGCGCCTTGGCGTACGTCGTGCTCCGCCGCGGCAGCACCGTCCCGGTCTCGAGCATCGTCCGCGGCAGCCCCCACACCGCCCGGCACGTCAATTCCTGCGTCTCGCCGTCCAGCAGCCGGATCGACACCGCCCTGGACCCGAGCATCGTCGCCGCCGACTGCGCCGCCGCGTCGAGAACCTGCTGCAACTCCCGCTGCGACGCCAGCATCGTGCTGAAACGGTGCAGCGACCCGAGCTCCTCAACCCGCCGCCGAAGCTGATGCTCTTGATAGCACAGCCGCGTGATGTGATTCGCCAACAGGTACAGAAACTGCACCGCCGCCGCCCGCGACGGCGCCATCGCCCGCTCCGCCGCGTCAAGCATTTCCTCGATCTTCCCCGGCTCCGCCCCCATCCGCGTCGCCGCCTCGCGAAGCTGCTGCCGCGTCGCCGTCTCGAGCCCCCCGTCCTCTTGCGGACGCACCTCGATGCTCCCGAGCTCCATCCCCTCGACCACGATCGGCGCCACGAAGCCCCGCCCGTCGCCCTCGTCCACCAGCAGGAAGTCCAGCACCCGGTCGCTCGCCCGCCGCGCCGCCGGGTCCGTCGGCTCGAGCAGCGTCCGACCCCCCGAGTCACGGAACACCGTCGACAGGTGCGTCAACGCCGCGAAACCGTCCTGCAGGTTCTGGATCGTCGGCAGGTCCAGGAAATCCGTCAGCGACAACCGCCCCGCCGCCTCGTCGCCCGGCGGCGCGCCCGTTCCCGACGCCATGGATTGTCCTGAGCTGCTGCTCACCGCTGGGCCTCGGGCGCCTGCGGCGGCGCCGCCTCGGCCGGCGGCCCCGATTCGAGCGCCGCCTCGAGGTCCAGCATCATCTGCTCACTGGGCATCGTCGTCGGCGTCCGCTCCCCCGTCGGCTGCTCCGCGGGCGTCTCCACCGCCGGCTCCTGCGCCTTGGGCTCGCTCGGCTCCTCCGCCGGCAGGGGCGTCGGGCTCGCCCAGATCACCTCCAGCAACGCCGCGAGCCGGTCGTCCGGGTTCGCCTTCCGCAACGCCGACAGGCCCTCTTGCAGCCAGACCGTGCTGTCCGCCTGGTACCCCATGTACGCCAGCACAAGCCCTGCGTCCGACCCCGGGTCCTCGCCGATGCTCAGCTCCTTCCGCAGCTCCTCGGCCAGCCACTCCAGCCGCGACCTCGGCGGCATCAGCCCCGACTCGTACCGCGCCGCGACCAGCTCCGGGTGCACGCTCAACAGCTCCCGCAGGTTCATCGCCGCCGAACGCATCATCCCCGCACCTATCTGCGCGTGCACCTGACCGACCATGATCAGCGGGTCGTGCGGGTTCATCAGCAGCGCCTGCCGATAACGGTCCGCCGCCCCGAAGAACTGTCCCTCCCGCATCAGCCGCTCGGCCTCACGCAGGTTCGTGTTCGCCGCCGAATCGTCCGACCCCGCCAGGCTCGGCAACGCCGGCAGCCTGTACCGCAGCACGCTCACGTCCGGCTGATTCTTGCCCTTCTGATCACCCCCCGCAGCCGTCCCACCCCCCGGAGACTGCAGCTCCGTCCTCGGCAGCGGCTCGAGCCCGGTCTGCGGCGAGGACCTCTCCGTCTTCCCACCCTTGTCCTGGTCCTTCGCCTGCGCCTTGTCCTCCGCCGCGGAGGGAGTTTCCGGCGCCGCGGGCTTGGCCGGCTCGAAACGCATCGCCTCACGCAGCGGATCCTGCGGCAGACCCGTCGGGTCCGGACCCTCGTCCGTCTTCGGCCTCGAGAGCTGGTCCCGAGGCGCCGTCCCCTGCTCGTCCGACCTCGCCTCCCCCGTCTTCTGCTGACGCACCCGCCTCATCAGGTCCATGTACACGTCCTGACCCGGCTGGGCCTGCATCGACCCCTCCGGGCCCATCAGCCTCGCCTCGATCTCCGCCACCTGCTGATCCAGCGTCATCGTCGGCTCATGAGCCCCCCGCGGGCTCTGCCGCAGCTCCATCGGCAACGCCCCGGTCGGCGACGGCGTCAGCGTCGCGTCCACTCGCGCCGCCGCGCTGTCCGCCTGACCCAGCCCCGGCACCGACGGGTTCCGCGGCAGCGTCGTCTCGGTGCCCTCGAGCACGCTCGGGTTCTGCGCCGTCGACGGACCCGACGCATTGGCGCTCGTCGTCCCCACCGCCGTCGCCCGCAGCCCCAGCAGCGCCGAACCGCTGATCTGAAGCACTCGCCCGTCCTGACCCGCCACCAGACCCAGGCTCGACACCGTCACCCCCCCCGTCGGGATCGACTGGCTCGTCCACCCGCTCTGGATCCCCGACAATCCCGCCTGGCTGACCTTCACGCCCCCCTGACCCGTCAGGTAGTTGGGCATGCTCGAAATGCTCGTCATCCCCCCCGCCTGTCCGATCCCAGGCGTCGACGTGCTCCGATAGATCTGTACGTTCCCCAGGCTCGCACCCCCCGCCGGCGCCCCCAGACTCGAGGTAAAGCTCTGCGCCTGGAACCGGAACGTCGTGTCCTCGCCGACCGCTCCGCGGAACTCGCCCGGCGCACCGTACCCCACGTCTCCGTGGAAGTACCCCAGCCCCGGCACGTTCCCCGTCACCACCGCGTTGCCCGCCCCGATCTGCTGCGGACGAACCGCCTGGTTGATCCCCCCGCTACCCTTCTGCAGGTTCTTGTCCAGCTCATGCCCGCCCTGGATCTGCTGCTGACCCCACGCCGCCGGGCCCATCGCAAGACACAGCAGCCCCGCCGCCATCCTCATCGCCGCCATCCGAACCGTGTGTTGGGTCGTCATGGCTGATTCCTTTCCCGGGGCCTCATTCTCCCGGGCCGGACGCGTCGGCCTGTGCGGCCGTCCCCGTTCGCTCACCCTTATTATAGAACCCCACCGACACGACCCTCCCCCCAGCCCTATCAAGACTTCGATCAGTTCCATATGAGTCTTTACATCAACTCCAGCACCTCAAACCGTTTAGACCCCTTGGGCAGGTCCACCCGCACCACGTCCCCCACCCGCGCCTTCATCAGCGCCTCGCCCATCGGGCTGCCCACCGTCACCTCGATCTCGTCCCCGTCGAACCGCCCCGTCGCCTCCCCCACGAGCTTATAAAGGTCCTCGTCCCCCGCCTCGACGTCCCGAAGCTTCACCACCGACCCCAGGAACACGATGTCCTTGGGCACGTCCGACTCGTCCGCCACCTGCGCCCGCTTGAGACGCTCCTCGAGCCGGCGGATCTCCGCCTCATTAAGCCCCTGGTCGTCACGGGCCGCGTGGTAGTCCGCGTTCTCCTTGAGGTCCCCCAACGCCCTGGCCTCGGCGATCCGCTTGGTCAGGATCGGACGCTGAGCCTTGAGCTCAGCCAGCTTCTCCTCGAGCCCGCGACGTTCGTCAGCGGTGATGAACTCCATGACGGCTCCTCGATCTGAAACACGCGCGACCCGACGCAGCCTCTCGCCCCGGCACGCACATGGGTTTAGGTTGTCCGGTTCCCCACGGACCTCCGCCCGCGGCACGACTCCCCCATTGTAAGCAGATCGTTATTTCCTGGCCCCCGTCCGCTGAAAATCTCTCCCCCACGCCCACGCCGACGCCGCGACCCACGCCCCCGCCGCCGCCCCCGCCGCGATCCCCACCGCCCGCCACGCCCATGTCGTCGGCCCCGCCGGCCACTTGTCCGCCAGCATCCAGCCCGTCCGCCACGGCTCCGACGCCGCGATCAATCCCCCGCCCAACAACGCCGCCAGCACGCCCCCGCCCAACGCCACCCCCACGCACCCCGCCATCGACCACGTCCGCCGACCGATCGGCCCCCCCATGCCCCACGCCAACACCACCCCCGCCCCCAGCGACCAGGCCGCGCACCATCCGATCACCAGCAGCGTCTGCTCCCCCGTCCAGTGCGCCCCGAGCTTCACCGAGATCAGCACCGCCGCGTGCAGCACGTTCAGATAAAACCAGTCCCGCAGCACCCACCCCGTCCGCGCCCACCACGTCAGCCCCGCTTCGTCGCCCCCCGTCGCCCACGTCCCGCCCACCCCCGTCAGCCGCACCGCCGGCCAAGCGATCAACAACCCCACCAGCCCCTGGATCACCATCCACCGTCCCGCCGGCATCAGCGAACCCGGCGCCGTCGCCGGCGCCCAACGCCCGTACATCGCCTCCATCACCCCCAGCCAGCTCCCCATCATCCACACGCACCACAGCAGCAGCATCCCCCCGACCAGCGGCCGACGTCGCCGCCGCGGACGCAACGCCACCAGCGCCGACGAAATCGCCGCCGCCGACATCGCCTCGTCCGGTCTGGGTTCGAGTGATGACACGTTCACCAACTGTAGGCCGCGTGACGCACCAGGGCTTCCGGCCCTTCCCGGGTGTCGCCCGACATCGACGCCGACGAGTGCTGGGCCGTCTGACCCTCCGCCTCGTCCCCCGCCTCCATCGAGATCCCCTCCCCGTAAACGTGCACCCGCTTGCCCCCCGCATCGATGCTCCCGCGCTGCGCGTACACCGCCAGCAGCTTCTTGAGCTTCGTCTGCCCATCGACCTCCACCGGCGACTCCTGCCCCAGCGGCCGACCCCAGTACACCCGACCCCCTGGGTTCCGCGTCAGCAGCACCGGACGCACCTGCCCACGCTCGTCATGCACCGCGATCGCCCGCACCTGCTCCGTGAACGGCTGACCCTCCAGGAACACCGCCAGGTCCAGCCCCGCCCGCAGGTCCTCGCCCGGCCACATCTCCCCCTCGCCCGGCGGCGGCGACGACACCTTCTCCAGCACCGGCAGACCCACCCGCGACGCCTGCTCACCCGTGTAAACCCCGGGCAACCGGTGACCCGACGTCGCCGTCAGGTAATACGCCCCCCGCCACTCCACCAGCGCCACCGGCCGGCGGTACGTCGCCCACACCAGAACGTTCTGACCCTGCCTCTCGACCCGCTCCGCCCCGGCCACCCACGGCTGCGCGTGCAGCGCCGCCAACGCCCGCCGCAGCGCGAACCGATCCAGCGGGTCCGTCCCGAGCTGCTCCGCCACCGCCTGCCGAAGCTGCGCCTCGACCAGCGGGCTCATCCACCCCGGCTCATCGAGCAACTGCACGTCCCGCGCCGTCGGCACCATTGCCTGGTGCTCCCGCGCATAGCTCAGCAGCCGCCTCTCCCCCCACGTCCACCCCGCCGCCAGCCCCACCGCCGACGCCGCCACGCCGACGTGCATCAGCCGGCGCAGCGTCACCTGCGGGTCCCACTTCGGCGAAACCGACGACCGTTTCGCCGGCTTGCTCCGGTTGACCGTCTTCCTGCTCTTGGATCGTTGGAACCAGCCGCTGAACATCGTAAATCCTGTCCCTCCCAAAGCCTCCGCCTCCCCCTATAGATCGGCCCCCCCGCAACCCCCGCCCGAATTTCTCCGCCCCCAGGCCCGATCACCTGCCCCACGGCTCTGCTCTTTCCCCTGCTCGCCTGCTCTCCTGTTCAACTGCTCATACCCAGCCGCGCCAGCCGGTCCACCAGCGCATAAAACGCCACCCCCGCCTTCCCCGCCGCCTTGGGCACCAGCGAATGACTCGTAAACCCAGGCATAGTATTGATTTCCAGCAGCCACGGCTCCCCAGACTTGTCCACGATCACGTCCACCCGGCTCAGGTGTCGGCACCCCACGATCTCATGCGCCCGCACCGCCAGCTCCTCCACCCGCCGCAACACCTCCCCAGGCAGCTCCGGGTCGAACCGATACTGCGTGTCCTCCCGCTGATACTTCGCGTCGTAGTCGTAGAACGACGTCGTCGGCACGATCTCGAGCACCGGCAGCGCCTCCACCCCGCCCCCTTGCTCCCCCGGACGCTCGAGCAGACCCACCGTCAACTCCTTGCCCGCCACGAACTGCTCAACCATCAGCCGGTCATGCGCCCTGCCCAGCCTCCCCATCGCCTCCGCCAATTGCTTCTTGTCATGACAGATCGCCACGTCAATGCTGCTGCCCTCGCACGGCGGCTTGACCACCACCGGCGGCTCGAGCGTCCCCCCCGGAAGTTGACCCCCCGCCACGCGCTCGATCACCTCCGATCGCGGCGTCGGCAGCCCGTCGCGCGACCACACCTCCTTGGTCCGGACCTTGTCCATCCCCAGCTCCGCCGCCGACGACCGGCAGCCCACGAATTTCAACCTCTTTTGCTCGAGAATCCGCTGCAGCGGCCCCCCCTCGCCCCACGCCCCGTGCAGCACCGGGAAGATCACCTCCCCACCCCACGCCACGAACTCCTCGAGCGACTCGAGCTTCCCCGGCCCGATGTCGCGCTGGATGATCTCGTGACCCGCCTGCTGCAGGCCCACCGCCACCTCCGCGCCGCTCATCAGGCTCACCGCCCGCTCCCGGTCCGGACCACCAGCCAACACCATGACCTTCACAGACATCTCCCGTCTACTCCCCCCGACTTGCTCGACGCGCCCCCAAGTTACTCGGCTCATCGACGACCCCCGAAACACAAAACCATCCGCTCCCGACTCTTGCCGTCCTCACCGCCGGATCGCCGCCCCCCTCGGGGCCTTCACGAAAAACTAACCCCCCCGCGGCGCTGCCTCGCCCCCATCCTCACCGCCAGGCCACCTTGCATCCATGTCCGCATCTCACAATCCCCGGCCGCCTCTCCGCCGATCATCGCCTAATCGGTTGCCCTCGATGCGGATACAACTCATGCCCCCGCCTCATCCACGACAACAATTCATCGTAATCCTGCAAATCGCCATTTGTTTGCAGCCGCGAGGCTTTCTTTTGAATGAATCGAAAAGACCCGCCCCGCCTCAGGCCCGCACCGTAGAATTCATGGGTCAGCGGGTGATCCTCGGCCGGCTCTTCCAGCCCGCCGTCACCCCACGCCTCGTCTCGTCCGCCGGGCGGCCTTCAGTCTGGAGATGTCGATGTTGTTCCTGCACGCACGCCGCGCCCCGGCCTTCACCCTTATCGAACTGCTGGTCGTCATCACCATCATCGCCCTGCTGATCGGCATCCTCCTGCCCTCCCTGGGCACAGCCAGGCTCAGCGCCCAGAAGACCGTCTGCTCAGGCAACGCCAAGTCCCTCGCCATCATCGCGCTGGCCTACAGCGGCGACCACAACGGACTCTGCCCGCCCGACCGCCGCAGCAGGCCCAACGGCAATCCCCTCCTCAACTACCGCGGCCTGGGAACCGTCGACGTGGTCCCGAGGACCAAGGAGGACTTCGACAAGTCCTGGCTCGGCATCCTACAGGCCGGCGGTTACATCAGCAGCGATCCGAACGTCTACGACTGCCCCGTGGCCGATGACCACCGCAAGCTCCCCGAGGACGCCAGCCTCCTGCCCCGCGGCGAGCAGCGCATCTGGTACACCGACTACGTCATGGCCCACTTCGCGATCAACCAGTCCACCGAGACCGCCGCCGACCCCCTCCGATGCATGATCCTCGGCGAGCCCAACATGCCGCGCGGCTCCATCGTCACGTTCGAATACACCATCGCCAGCAATTCATGGTTCCCCCCGGGCGGACGACGCGACCTCGAGCAGCACAAGGCCGGCAGCCTCTCCTTCGCCTTCGTCGACGGCCATGTCGCACGCGTCCCCATCCCCACCGATGACCCCTACCCCCGCCAGCTGACCCGCCAGGTCTATCCCGACATCTTCCTCCCCGCCGCCATGAGCAGCATGAGGTGCAGCCCATCGACCAAGATCGTCTGGCGCGACATCAACCTCCGTGACGCTGACGGTGCGCTGTACATGAATCAAGGGCCCAAGACCCAGTAACCCCCACCTCCCCGCACAACGAAAAAGCCCGCTCCTCGCGGGCTTCTTGGTCGCTTGCTCCTCATCCACCCCCGCCGCTCACGCGCTGCTGCTGGTGATCTGCCGCGCGATCGGCGTCAAGAGGTCCGGCACCAGCCGCTCCGTCGCCAGGTGCTCGCAGTGCTCCCGCAGCAGGTCGAAGATCGGCAGCAGGTCATTGATCGTCTGCACCGGCCCGTACTTCCGCAGCGTCAGCAGCACGCTGATCGGCTCCTGCCGCGTCCGCGACGTCTGACCCTTGCGGTTGCGCGACCGCGTCTTGACCTCGAAGTACGCCTGAAGGTCCCCCCGACGGTCCAGGCTCATCCCGTAGACCGGCTGCACGTCGATCACCCGCGACTCCGGGTACCCCGGCAGCTGCACCAGCGTCCGCACCGGCGAGTGGCCGAACAGCGCCTCGAACACCACCTCGTCGTGGTTGTCGTTGCACTCGAGGTCGAACCCGAACATCAAATCCAGGTAGTCCACGTCCAGCGCGCTCACGCTCAGGTGGTACGGCACCGTCTCGATGATCAGCCTGTGAAACTGGTACGACCCGTCCATCGTCTGCGGGTTGACGTGCCCCGTCCGGATCGAGTTCTGCCGGATCGCCATCCAACGGTACTCCGGCTCACGCCGGCTCGACTCGAGCGCCAGCTCGTTGTCGTACCGCCGGAAACGATCCATCGTCGGCTCGGACTTCCGGATCCGCTCGAACAAATGCAGGATGGTCTCCCGCTCGTAGGGCAGGTCCATCTTCAGCGACAGCTTCTGATTGATGTAGAAATCGGAGCACAGGGCTCCAAAGCTCGTGGCCATGGTTAACCTCAGGCGTCCCAACGTGCGTACCGTCCACGCCCACTCCGATTATATCGGCAAAAAACCCATCCCGCGAGCCCCCGCCCGCGCAACCCATTGCCCCGCCCACGCTAAGCCGACACGCCCCGCTCCGTGCGCCCCGCCCGACCGCCGACATCCGCCAGCCGACAGCCCCCAGACGCTCCGCAGCCGCCCGCACCTTGCCCCGCTTCACAACCGCCTCTGAACCGCCGGCCTACCGCGCCGCCAGCACCTCCGACGCCTCGCCCTTCTTCGCCTCCGGGCCGCCCGCGTCCGGCGCGAACAAGAGCAGCATCGGCGAAGCGATCGCGATCGAGCTGTACGTCCCGACCACCACGCCCACCAGCATCGCGAACGCGAAACCCTTGATCCCCGACCCCCCGAAGCTGTACATCACCAGCAGCGACAGGAACGTCGTGAAGCTCGTCAGCACCGTTCGGCTGATCGTCTGGTTGATCGAGTTGTTGACGATCGTTCCCGTCACCGTCGACAAACGCCCCCGGTTCTCCCGGATGCGGTCGAACACCACGATCGTGTCGTTGAGCGAGTAGCCCACCAGCGTCAGCATCGACGCGATCAACGCCAGGTCCACACGGAACGTCTCGATCCCCAGCGCCCGCCCCACCGCCGTGTCCGCCACGAACCCCGACATCGCCACGAATCCCATCGCGATCGTCACGTCGTGCACCAGCGCCACGATCGCCCCCAGACCGTAACGCAGGCTCCCGAAACGCACCCAGATGTACAGCCCCACGCAGAACAGCGAGATCACCATCGCCTGGATCGCCTTGCTCCGCATCGTCGCCGACACCTGGCTGTCGAACTTCGACACGCTCCCCAGGCTCGTGTCCCGGATCATCGCGTCCCGAACCAGACGCCACTCCGTGTCCGCCAGCCCGCCCTCCTCCGTGAGGCTCTCGGGGTTCTGCACGTAGTTGTACTGCTCGTCCCGCACCACCACCACCGCCGACCGATAACGCTGCGGCGCCGCCGGGTCCAGGTCCACCCCGATCACCTTGAAGTCCCTAAAGCCCACGTCCTCGTACAGCGGGCTCCGACGCATGCGCTCGATCCGCTGCGTCAGCTCCGCCGCCGTCGACGACGGCTGCAGGTCCCCCAGCACCACCGCCACGCCCCCCAGGTACTCGCTCACGTCCGCCTCGACGTCACCGCGACCGATCGCCAGACCCAGCGACCGGCTCCCGATCGGGTAGACCGGCGCCCCGGCCAGCGGCGACCGCTCGGCGTGGAGGTCCCCCACCCCCGCGAACTCGATCGGACGCTGGATGTCCAGAACGTCCTCGAACGACGCCTTGACCGCGTCGCTCACCTTCGTCGCGTCCGTCTCGAGCGTCTGCACCGCGAAACCCGTGAACGTCCCGTCCGCCTCGGCCGACCCGACCGACACCACGTTGCTGATCACCCCGGGCAGAGCCTCGCGGATCCGCTGCCGCGCCGTCTCGAGCTCCAGCGACGAACCCGACCGCAGGTCGAACGTCACCCGCGTCCCGCTCGAGAACTCGATGTCCAGCATGTCCTTCCCACGCTCGTACAACGCGAACGCCCCGAGCACGATCAGCAGCAGGCTCACCGTCCAGAAACCCTTCTGCAGACCCATCCAGTTGATGTTCGGCGACAGCGCCCGCCGCACCGGACCGCACACCATCGGCAGCGAACGCAGCGTCCTGATCCCCGCGTCCGCCGACACGCCCAGCATCACCCGGCTGCAGAACACCGCCGTGTACATCGTCCCGAGGATGCCGATCATCATCGTCAACGCGAAACCCTTCACGTCCGCCGTCGCCGTGTAGTACAGCACCAGACACGTGATGAACGTCGTCACGTTCGCGTCCAGGATCGTCGAGAACGCCTTCTCGAACCCCAGCCGCAGCGCCGTCCGACGGTCCGCCCCGTGCTGCAATTCCTCACGCACACGCTCGAACACCAGCACGTTCGCGTCCACCGCCATCCCGATCGTCAGCACCACGCCCGCGATGCCCGTCAGCGTGAACGTCCCGTGGAACGTCGCCATCACCCCCAGGATCATCAACAGGTTCATCACCAACGCGATGATCGCGATCAGCCCCGGGTAGAAGTAGTACCCCGTCATGAACACCGTCACCGCCAGCATCGCCCACGCCCCCGTCCGCAGGCTCCGCTGAAGATTGTCCTGCCCCAGGTTCGGACCGGTCTTCTGGATGCTGATCGGATCGCTGCTCAGGCTCCCCTGGATCGAACCCGCCTTGAGCGTCCGCGTCAGGTAGTCCACCTCCCGCGGGCTGAACCCGTTCGGGCTCGACACCTGGATGTTCGTCGCCAGCTCCGAGTTGATCGACGGCGCGGTCATCACCCGCCCGTCGAGCAGGATCGCCATCGGCTTGCGGATGTTCCGCGCCGACATCGCCTGCATCAGCGCCCCGCCCGACGAATTGAGCTGGAACGCCACCGCCGGAAGCATCTTGTCGTCCACGCTCCGCTGCGCGCTGATGATCTTCCACTGCTGCGCCTGCGTGATGCTCAGCCCCGGCGTGTTGGCCAGCAGCAGGTACACCTTGTCCCCGTACGCCTGACCCACCAGCCCACGCTGCGACGACAGGTACGCCGACCACTGCTCGGGCTTGGCGCTCAGCTGCTCGATCACCTTCGCGTCGTTCACGAACTGCGTCAGGTCGTCGATCGGGAACCACCGGTAGTCCAGGTTCACCCCGTACCGCGGCCCGTTCTCCTGCAGGCTCGTCCGGTACGTCTGCACGTCCGGGATCGCCGACTCGGGCATGGCGATCCGGAACTCCACGATGCCCGACCCACGCAGCAGCGCGATCAGGTCGTTCGGGTCGTCCAGCGGCCCCTTGACCTCGGCGTAGTGCTTGTACGCCGCGATCACCGCCTCCACCGCCTCAGCCTTGTCCGCGTGCCTGGCCCGGAACTCCGCCACCGCCTGCTCGAATTTCTTCTTCACGTCCTCCCGCTTGCCCCGCGGGTCGTACATCTGCAGGATCGACTCGAGCTTCGTCGACACGACGTTCCCCGCCAGCACCTCCGCCTCGAGCTCCTGGTACCGCCTCTGCGCCGCGTTGTACTGCCCCGCCATCGCGATCGCATCGTTCTCCGCCGCCTCGTAAGCCGACCGCGCCGCCGCCTCATGCTTCTGCCCCGCCGCGTCCAGCGCCGACCTCGCCGACTTCTTCGCCTGCTCCGCCGCCTGGTACGCGCCCGTCACCGCCGACAGGTCGTCCTGCGCCTCAGCCAGACGCGTCAGCTTCATCAGCAGCTCGCCGTCCCCGCCCGCGATCTGCTCGAGCGCCGCCCTCCGCTCGGCCGCCCCCAGACGCAGCACGCTCCCGAGACGCTGCGGCGACAGGTTCATCGCCAAGAGCGCCTCCTCCGCCTTCTGGTACGCCTCCCGACGCACCCGAACCTCCGGCGACGCCACCGGCATCTGAACCTCGATCCGGTTTCCCGCCTGCTGACGCCAGATCAGATTCCTAAGCCCGTCCGGGTCCACGCGCGAACGCAGCACGCTGATCACGTCGTCCACGATCTGCTTGGCGTTCCCTCGCTGCTCCGGCGGCACGTTCACCTGGTACACCAGCGTCGTACCGCCCGCCAGGTCGATCCCCAGACGCAGCCTCTCCTTCGGCCCGTACGATCCCGGGAAATAGATCGCCAGCACGAACAGCGCGAACGACACGACGACCAGCAACGGTTTCCAGACAGGTGTCTTGTCCATGGCAGCCTTCGACAATCCACGCGACGCCGGCCCCGCCAGGGGGCCCGCACGCGGTAGGGGGGTGATCGACTCTCCTATTGATGCCTCACGCCCGCGAGGAACCACGCGAGCGACATGTCCTTACGTCTCACTCATTCCTCCGCCGACAACACCGCCTGAATCGCGCTGCGGCTAAAGCGAATCCGCGTGTTGGTGTTCTCGTCGACCTTCAGCAGCACGTCGTTCGGACGCAGGTCCATCACCGTCCCGATCATCCCCCCGACCGTCTGCACCCGGTCGCCCTTCTTGACCGCCGCCAGCAGCTCCGCACGCTTCTTCTTCTCCCGACGCTGCGGCACGATCAGCAGGAAGTAGAACACCACGAACACCAAAATGATCGGCAGCCACATGCCCCACGGGCTCGGCTGAGGCTGCGCCCCCGCCGCCGGCTGGCTCGTCGTGCCCGGCGCCGCCTCCCCGGTGATCATCGTCGGCCCCTGACCGTCCATCGCCGGCGACGCGCTCGCCCCCGGCCCAACCGCACCCGTCGCGACACCCGCGTCGCCCCCGCCCACGCTCGGCGCCTCCTGCGCCAGGATCAAAGGAATGTTCTCAAACATGCTTGGCCTTTCCGTTATCAGCTCTCGCCAGCCCGCGCCGACCGCGCCCCGACCGACACCGGCCAGGCCCTGGCGACCAAAGACCAGTCATTTTGAACGATCGCACGCCGAATGTCCAACATGAACCTCTGAAAATGCCGGACGTTGTGAAGACTGACCAGGACCGGCCCAAGCATCTCCCCCGCCATGAACAGATGCCTCAGGTAAGACCGACTGAACCCCCCCGCGCACGCCGGGCAGTCGCACCCCCCATCGATCACCCCCTCGTCCCGCGCAAACTTCGCATTCCGCAGCCGCGCTTGGCCCGTCGGTGTGAACGCATTGCCGTTCCGACCGTTCCGCGTCGGCAGCACGCAGTCAAACATGTCCACCCCCGCCCGCACCGCCGTCAGAATGTCCCGCTCATACCCCACCCCCATCAGGTACCGCGGCCTGCCCCCCGGAAGTTTCGGCCCGCAAAACTCCACCACCCGCCTAAGTCCCTCATACCCCTCGCCCACCGCCACCCCCCCGATCGCGTACCCCGGCAGATCATGCCCCAGCACCGCCCCCAGGCTCCACTCCCGCAACGCCAAGTCCGTCCCCCCCTGCACGATCCCGAACAGCGCCTGCTCCGACGCCCGCCGATGGGCCTTCACGCACTCGTCCAACCACCGCGCCGACCGCTCCACCGCCTCCCGAATCCGTTTATCCCCTTCCTCCAAGCCGGGGCGCAAGCCCCGGGTATCTTCCGACACTTCCGGGGCCACTTCCGGGGCCACTTCCGCGGGCGGGGGCGGACTTCCGGGGGGGCAGTCATCGAACGCCATGATGATGTCCGCCCCGAGCTGGTTCTGCACCGCGATCGACCGCGCCGGCGTAAGCTCCACCGTCGCCCCGTCGATGTGGCTCTTAAACGTCACCCCGTCGTCATTGATCTTCCGCACGTCCGACAAGCTGAAGACCTGAAACCCCCCCGAGTCCGTCAGCATCGGCCGATGCCACCCCATCCACTTCTGCAACCCTCCCATCGCCTCGACCAATTCCCCCCCCGGCCGCAGCAAGAGGTGATACGTGTTCGCCAGGATGATCTGCGTCCCCGTCCCCGCCACCGCCTCGGGGGTTAGTCCTTTGATCGACGCCTGCGTCCCGACCGGCATAAACGCCGGCGTATCAAACACCCCATGCGGCGTCGTCACCCGCCCCAACCGCGCCCCGCAGGACGAAGACTCACCGAGAATCTCAAATCGAAGAGCCATGCACGCCGGTAGGGGGGTTAGGGGTTTGCTGATCAGGACTCAACCCGAAAACATAGCACGTTTGTCTGTCCATCGCCCCGACTCGATGTTTCGCCTCGCCGCCCCACGACGGATAATGCTTCTTAGCATCATTTCCTCCTGCGTTCCCATCTTTTCGCCAGGACATCCCCATGACCCTCAAAGAACTTCTCCTGAACCAGACCCACCTCGCCTATCACGCCGACGAAGAGATGTCCCTCAAAGCCTCCCTCTGGAAGGTCACCGAAGACATGGCCTCCCAGCGTCTGACCGAGGGCACCCCGACCATCGCCCAGATCGTCCACCACGTCGCCCACTGGAAGATCGAGTACTGCCGCCAGGGCTTTAGCCGCTGGCAGGGCCCGATCCCTCCCGCCACGGGCAAACTCCAGGATGCCATCGCCCTGCTCGAGCGCGCCCAGGCTCATCTCCTCGAATGCCTCGAGTCCTGCAGCGACGCCGATTTGGCCAACCCCGTCCCCATCCAATTCCACGGCCGATCCGCCGCCCACTTCTTCACCGTCATGCTCATCCACGACGTCAGCCACGCCTCCCACATCCGCTCCCGCCGCCGACTCGCCCAACGCAAGGAGCCATCCCAATGAGGTCTCTCCATGTCATACCGCCGCTGCTGGCCCTGTTCGTCGCCGCCTCCGCTCTCGCCCAAGACGCCATCCGGAGCCCGATCGTGAAGCGCGAAGCCTCCAAAGTCTGCATCGACGACGTCCCGAATTACAAAAACATCGACTCCGACCTCTCCCACATGCGGGCCCTGCGCTGCATCCTCGAATACCACGGCCAGCCCGTCGACTGGGATTGGCTCCTCGGCGCCACCGGCGAAGCCTTCTGCTACTACTACCACCCCGACGGCACCCACCTCACCCAGTTCGTCCACTCCTGGGACATCGCCAACGCCGCCCTCTCCCTCTACGGCTACGCCGGCCAGTGGCGCGCCGCCTCCCCCGGCCCCGACATCGCCCCCGCCTGGCCCGTGATGGCATCCGAGATCGCCGCCGGCCGCCCCATCCTCGCCCCCGGCATCATGCCCGGCTGGAACGGCATCAACTCCCTCTGCGACCACTGGTTCGTCGTCACCGGCCTCGACCCCGCCGCCGGCAAGGTCACCGTCCTGGGCGTCAGCGATGCCGCCGTCGACACACCCTTACCCACCGGCGACGCCGTCCAGCCTTACCCCCAAGGCCCCCACCCCTGCTGGTACGGCATCCTCCGTCACCTCGAGCCCAGCAAGAGCACCGGCCACTACGGCCCCGACAAGCCCATCATGACCATCGCCCGCGTCGGCCCACCTATCGACCCCAAGACCGCCGCCCTCGCCGCCCTCCAGCTCGCCGTGCAACTCGCCCACGAGCCCTCCGTCACCGCCGAGCACGGCTGGGGCAAAGGCGTTTACCTCTCCGGCCTCGCCGCCCTGCATCGCCTCCACGACGACCTCCTCGCCGCCCAAGGCGATGGCCTCGAGGAATTTCGCAAACTCAACCCCACGAAGGACGAACCTTTCGGTGGCCTCAAGCCCGAGATCGCCAACCTCCGCCTGCTCGCCGCCCGTCGCCACGCCGCCGCCGGCTTCCTCCGCCAGGTCGCCGACCTCTTCCCCGACTCCGCCGCCCCCCTGCGGCTCGCCGCCGACGACTACGACCGCGCCGCCGACCACGCCCAGGCCGCCTTCGACGTCTGCTACGTCTCCCAGGCCGACTGGCTCAAGATCATGGCCCTCGAGTTCGGCGATCGTAACCCCTCGACCCACACCGGCTGGCGGTCCTACTTCCGCAAGGCGGAGGAAAACCTCGCCTCCCCCGCCAACCGCCAGACGATGGCCGATCACCTCGCCGCCATCCTCACCGCCGAGCAATCCGCCCTCGCACGAATCGAACAAGCCCTGAACCACGCGAACAAATGACCACGTCATCCCCCGCGCGGTCAGGCCGGACATGCGCTCGTCAGTGGCGGCCTCACGCCCACGGCGGCGGCTGCACCGCCTCGCTCCCCCGCGGCGCCGACCGCAAGCTGATCAACGCATCCGCCAGCCGCCATCGCAGCTCATCGAGCACGTTCATCCCCTGCGCCGTCGCCACCAGGTTCTTCTGCTCCTCCGGATCCGCCAGCAGGTCGAACAGCGCCAGTGGTTCCGCGCGATTGACCTCATAGATCACCTTGTGCCGTTCCGTCTGCAGCATCAGCCGCTGGCTGTACTCGCTCAGGCACCCCGCCTTCCGAGCCAGGCTCTCGAACGACTGCCCCGCGATGATCGGCAGCACCGACCTGCCCACCACCCACGGCGGCACGTCCGCACCCCCCAGCGCCGCGATCGTCGCCGCCACGTCCACCGTGCTGACCAACCCATCGAGGTGCTGCGACTTGGGCGCCTTCTGCCCGTCCGCCGACCCGCTCGGCGGGCACACGATCAGCGGCGCCTCCACCGCCGGGCACAGGAACGACCGATGCCCGATCAATCCATGCTCGCCCAGGATCATCCCCCGGTCGCTCGTGACCACCGTCCAAGTCCGCGCCGCGTCCGGCCGAGCCGCCGCCCGCTCCACCAGCCGCCCGATCGCGTGATCGATCAGACCCACCCGCCCCAGGTAGTCCCCCCGGATCCGCGCCAGCTTCCGCGCGTCCATCCTCTGGAGCAGGATCCGCGGATAATCCAGGTCCGCCATCACGTCCAGCGTCCGCAGCTCCGCAGGCACAAACCCCGCCTCGAGCTCCCGCACGTCCACCAACTGGTCATACAGCCCCGGCGCCGGCAGATCATTCCCCGGCCCCGTGAACATCACCACCAGCACCCAGGGCCGATCGTCCGGCAAAGTCTCCAGCGTCGACGCCGCCTGGCTCCCGATAAACCCATCAATGTCCTGCCCCGGGTCCAGCAGCAGCCGGTCCGGCTCGAACGGCCCATATCGCTGCCTCTGCTTGCGCTGCTGCACCAGCGCCGGCGCCTGCCCCTGATCACGCATCGCCGCAAAGTACGCGCAACGCGCCGGGTTGATCACCCCCACCTGCTCGACCATCACCGCCTGCCTCAGGTGCTCCGCCACCAGCCCCACCACCCCCACGCCCGCCCTGTGATACCCCGCCTCGCTCAGCCACCGCGCCCACCCGTCCCCGGGCGGATGACCCTTCCCCGCCCACACCTGCCCGTGCTGACGCGCGTGCAGACCCGTTAGCAGACTCACCATTCCCCCGTCGTCAGCCGGGCAGGCGCTCGTCGCCACCAGCCGCAACCCCCGGTTGCTCATCGCCTCCAGGTTCGGCGAAACGAAAGGCCACGCGAGGGTGTCACCCGCCGCGTCCGAACGAAGCCCGTGGGCCAGAATGAGGATCAGGTTGCGCTGTGACGCCATGCTCTATGGGCTCTATCGTCCCGATGCCCCGCCCGCAACAGACGCGGCCCCCGCCCATTAAGTGATAACCCGCCCCCTGTCACTTTATCCCGCCTGTTCAGTTTGTGACGGCTGTGCCACCACGTTCGCAGCTTCCGCCTTAGAATGATTCTTTTCCCCCAATCCCCAACCCCCATTCCCCAGTCCCTCCCCCATGGCCCTGCTCTCCATCGCCAACCTCCACTTCGCCATCGGCCAGCGCCTCCTGCTCGACGGCCTGAACCTTACCTTGCCCGAGGGCGAGCACGTCGGACTCATCGGCGCCAACGGCTGCGGCAA
>JADZET010000048.1 GCA_020850375.1 Phycisphaeraceae bacterium
TCGCCACCACCGCCACCACCGCCAGCCAGAACAGCTTCGAGTACGCCACCTCCGGCAGACGCCGGTCCGGCTGCAGTTGCCCGACCTCCTCGACGAACCGCGCGATCGGGTAGGGCAGCAACTCCCGACGCGACCACTGCGGGTGCACCACCATCACCGCCAGCAGCCCCGCCAGCCCCATCAACAACGCCACCCCGCCCCACACCCGCAGCGTCGGCCACCACAGGTCCCACGGCAGGTCCTGCGCCCGCAGCGACAGCTTCCCGTCCCACCCCTGGAGCATCCCCACCGCCAGCGGGTCCGACTCGCCCCCGACCAGCAGCCAACCCTCACCCTCCGGCGGCGCCGTCACCGTCGGCACCAGCTGCCCCAGCGTCAGCCGGTTCATGTGCCGCTCAGCCTGCTCCGCCGCCTGCACCGCGTACTCCTGACGCAGACGCAGCATCTTGATCTGATCGTCCAGCCGCGACACCGGGTAGTCGATCCGCTGCAGCCTCGCCGCCGCCGTCTCCAGCTCGCTCCGCACCGATGCCAGGTCGCCCGCGAGCTTCGACTCCTGCTCGTCGAGCCCAGCGATCTGCTGACGCTCCTGCTCGATCTGGTCGTCCAACTGGGCCAGGTTCTCGTCCAACGCCTTCTTCTGCTGCTCGCTGAGCCCCCCCGCACCCGCGACGCCCAGCATCGACAGCCGCTCCGCCCCCGCTTCCTCCAGCACGCTCTTGAGCTTGTCACGCCCCTCAGCCACCTCCCCCTGCCGCGTCTCGATCTCCTGACGCCGCTTGTCCAGCTCCTGCCGGAGGACGTCCGCCTCGTCGCGATCGCCCTTGATCTCCTCCACGAGCCCGTCGCGTTCCCGCGTCAGCTCCTCCGCACGCTCATGCCAGCTCTGCCTCTGCTCGAGCACCTTCTGCCTACGCATCGACCACGTCTGCATCGCCCCCGTGTCCATCCCCGCCTTCCTCGCCGTCTCCCACAGCGGCGCCCCAGCCGACGACTGCTGCGTCAGGCTCGTGACCGCCAGCACGTCGTTGATCGCCGTCAGCAGACGGTCCCGCTCGAAGGGGTCCGACCGCCCCCGATCCACGATCTGAACCAGCAACTGCTGCACGTCCGCCGGCATCTCCGACCACAACTGCCTCGCCGGTGATCCCGCCTCCGCCTCGCGCCCGGCCAGCATCCCCGTCGCCAGCGCCTGCCAGTCCTGCACGAACCCCTCGCTCACCTCCGCCGACCCCCCCGGCAGATACGACATCACGTGCGTCGCCTGCCACGACGCGTTGTCACGCAGCAACTGGTTGGGCATCGCCACGCTGCCCGTAAATGTCCTGAAAAAGCCCGACCCCGGCCAACCGCACGCCGCCAGCCCCAACGCCGCGACCACCGCCATCTCGCCCGTCCGGAACTTCCGCCCCCCCAGCAGCGGGTTGACCGCCAGCAGCAGCACCACCAACACCCCGAAGACCGACACCGGGAACAGGTTCCCGATGAGCATGGTCTGCCGGATCACCTGGTCATTGAAATAGGTGAAGCAACTGATGCCCAGGCCCAGGAGCAGCCCGACGATGACCGCGCGTAGACTCAAGACCAGCTCCCTCTAGGGGTTGACGTTCGACGACGGCGGGCGACCCAAAATACACCCTAATGGGTCGCTCGGCCACAGGCGGGCGTCGCGTGGGAAAAACCCTGTCGTCGGGTCGGCGTCGGCCGGGTCTGGGACAGCCCCTTGCCCTCGACGCCCCTCGCCGGACCCTGACGGTGGACGCCGGGCGTTGCGCCGACGGTGTTCAGACATTCTAATCGCTTCCCCCACGCCGACCAAATCACCGGACCACGCCCGCTCCGTTCTGATTCCCCCCCCCCGACGAAAAACGACGACCCACCCCGCCCCGGCCCCAAAACGCAACGTTCCCCCACCTATCATCCGAAAAATGGAGGACTCACGTTGCCAGCGCGGCCGTGATTCTGAATAATGGCCCTCTTGTCCCACGATTCCAAACCAGGAAGGACCCTGCACGATGTCATTTGATTCCACCATCCACTCCAAGGCCATCGACCTGACCAAGCTCGCCTATGAGATGACCGCCGCCGCCGGCTCCGGACACCCCACCTCCTCCGCTTCCCTCGCCCACATCACCACCATCCTGATGTACCAGCACATGCGGTACGAGCCCGCCAACCCCACCCACCCCTGCAGCGACCGCCTCGTCCTCTCCGAGGGTCACGCCTGCCCCATCGTCTACGCCGCCTGCGCCGACCTCGGCGTCATGATCGGCAAGACCAAGGATCAGTGGCGCCCCATGACCCGCGAGGACGCCCTCACCCTCCGCGCCCTGGACTCGGTCGTCGACGGCCACCCCAACCCCGCCGAGGGCTTCCCCTTCTTCGACGCCGCCACCGGCTCGCTCGGCCAAGGCCTCTCCATCGCCGCCGGACTCGCCGCCGCCGCCAGGCTCCGCAACATCGACAAACGCATCTTCTGCATCATCGGCGACGGCGAGTCCCGCGAAGGCCAGATCTGGGAGGCCGTCGACTTCATCAAGGACCACAGCCTCAAGGCCGTCTGCCCCATCTTCAACGCCAACGTCTTCGCCCAGTCCGACACCGTCAGCCCCCAGCAGTCCGCCCAGACGCTCGCCGCCAAGCTCCAGGCCGCCGGCTTCGAGGCCCTGGTGATCGACGGCCACAGCCCCTCGGCCGTCGCCGCCGCCCTCTCCACCCACGCCCAGAAGCTCCACGACCCCCAGGCCGCCCCCGTCGCCATCGTCGCCAAGACCGTCAAGGGCTGGGGCAGCCCCAGCCAGCAAGGCCAAGGCCACCACGGCAAGCCCGCCGAGGGCGACGACCTGACCAAGGCCCTTTCCGAGCTCGACCAGACCGCCCAGCAGCTCGGCGCCATGATGGACTCGCCGCTGAAGATCGGCCTGATGGTCTCCGAGAAGCCCGTCGCCGCCGAGGCCAAGGCGCCCCCGACCTTCACCCAGGCCGCCGCCGCGTTCGGCCTCCAGCCCGCCATCGACAAGGGCAAGCTCGCCACCCGCCGCGCCTACGGTGTTGCACTGCGTGCCCTCGGCCAGGCCAACCCCTCCGTCGTTGCCCTCGACGCCGACGTCAAGAACTCCACCTTCGCCGACATGTTCTCCAAAGACCCCCAGCTCGCCGCCCGCTTCTTCGAGTGCCGCATCGCCGAGCAGAACATGGTCTCCGTCGCCGCGGGCCTGAGCGCCGGCGGCATGGTCCCCTTCGCCTCGACCTTCGCCAAGTTCTTCACCCGCGCCTACGACCAGATCGAGATGGCCCTCAACTCCGGCGCCAACTTCAAGCTCGTCGGCTCACACGCCGGCGTCA
>JADZET010000049.1 GCA_020850375.1 Phycisphaeraceae bacterium
CGCTGAGGTGCTCGAGGGTGGGGCTGGTGAGGATCAGTGTGTCGATGCGGCGGACGCCCAGGTCGATCAGGGCGGGGAGGATGGCGCGCCGGCCGACGGAGGGCCATTGGCGGGAGCCGGCGTCGATCACGGCGGTGTGGCGAGAAAAACCTTGGCGAGATTGCATGATGAGACAGCGGCCTGGGCCGAGGTCCAGGGCGGTGAGCTTGATGGATGGATTGCTGGAAACGGGGACGAGAGCTTCAGGGGCGGGCCAGGTGGTGCGGGGGACGAAGGATTCGAGGGCGAGCCAGAGTGTGACGAGCAGGACGGCGGTGGTGATCAGGAGGGGGCGACGCTTGAAGCGGCCGGAGAGGACGGCGGCGCCGAGGATCAGGGCGGCGAAGGTCCAGGTGAGGGTGGGTTGGCGGGGGAGATGGATGGCGCCGAGGTGGGTGGCGGGGAGGTCGGCGGCCCAGGCGGCGAGGTCGATCTGGGCGCGGACGAGGGATTCGAGGAGGTTGGTGGGGATGACCCAGGCGGCGAGGCCGGGGAGCAGGAGGCCGAGCATCATTTTGAGGTAGCCCAGGACGAGGGTGGCCATGACCAGGGGGGCGATGAGCAGGCCCAGGGGTAAGGCCAGGGGGGTGATGATCTGGAAGTGGTAGGCGACGATCGGTCCGGCGACGACGAGGGCGACGAGGCTGGTGGCGATGAAGTCGAGGAAGGCTCGGCGGAGGTGGTCGAGCGCGAGGCGGAGGAGGCTGGGTTGGCGGAGGTGAGGTGTAGGGCCCATGGCTTGTTGGATGCGCTGGGCTTGGTCGGGGCTGAGCCAGTGGCGGGCCTTGGCGCCCCAGAGGATCAGGCCGGCGACGACGCCGAAGCTCAGTTGGGTGCCGGGCTCGAAGAGCTCGGTGGGACGCCAGAGCAGGACGAGGATGACGGAGACGGCCCAGAGCTCGAAGAGGGGGGCCTTGTGTCGGTGGTGTGGGGTCGGGGTGTCGGGGAGGGAGCTGGCGAGGGAACGAGGCTCGGGTTGTCGCCAGCGGTAGGCCCAGCCGGTGAGGAACGCCAGGCCGTATAGGCCGGACATGATGCCGGCGCGGAGGATGGCGGCCCGGCCGGGGAGGATGAAGAGGTAAGAAAGCAGCACGATCAGGACCATCGCACCGGCGAGGGCGGGGCGGTGGGTGAGGCCCTTGGCGATCCACCAGACGAACCAGAGGAGGATGATCAGGTGGGCGCCGCTGATGGCCAGGAGGTGGGCGAGGCCGAGCTGGCGGAAGTTGTCGTAGACGTCGGCGATGGGTCGGGCGGAGGAGCCGAGGAGGAGGGTGTCGAGGAAGGAGGTCTCCCGGGCGTGGGGGGGCAGGCTGGTCAGGAGGGAGGTGCGTGCGCGCTGGCGGGCGAAGTTGCGAAGTGTGGACCAGGGGCTGGCGGCGTGTTCGGCGGGTTGCCAATCGTCGGCGCTGCTGAGGGTGAGTCGGGCCTGGACGTTGTCGCGCTGCCAGAGGGGTCGGGGGTCGAATTCGCCGGGGTTTCTGGGGGCGGAGAGGGGTTTGAGCCAGCCGGTGGCCTCGATGGTCAGGCCGGGGCGGAGGCGGCGGTCGACCAGTCCGATGCGGGCGAGGAGTGTGCCGGTGGCGGGTTGCCAGCCGTGGGGGGTGCGGATGGCGAGCACGTTGAATCGGAAGGAGGTGTCGGGGGGGCGGTGGAAGAACTCGGCCATGGGGCCGGTGGGGGGTTGGCCGACGAGGATCGGCTCGTCGACTTGGCCGCGCAGGTGGACGAGGCAGGGACGGTCGGGGTGGACGTAGCGGGCGATGGTGTCGGGGGATTGGGTGTGGAGGTGAAGGGCGCCCCAGGCGGCGGCGGCGCAGGTCCAGGCGGTGAGGAAGGCGAGGGTGGGGGCGGAGCTGTCGGGGGTGGCTCGCCAGGTCAGGACGAGGGCGAGGAGGCAGGCGGCGATGGCGGCGGTGAGGAAGAGTGCGGGTTGGTTGATGGGTTGCGCGAGGGCGACGCCCAGGATCAGGAGCAGCGACAGCTTCAGGGGCGTGCCGAGCGAGCGGGGCATGGGGTCATGATACGTGGGCGATCAGGGATGCGGGGGGGCGGGGGTGGTCAGGTTGGGGGCGGGAGGCGCGGCGGGGGTGGCGCGGAGCTGGGCGAGCTGGGAGATGATCATGCCGGCGAGCATCAGGGCGCAGCCGGCCAGTCCGCGTGGGCCGAGGACCTCGTGGAGCAGGACCCATCCGGCGAGGGCGGCGAAGACGGTCTCGAGGCTCATGATGATGGCGGCGTGGGTGGGGGGCGCGTGGCGTTGTCCGGCGATCTGGAAGCTGTAGCCGAAGCCGGCGGAGATCAGGCCGGTGTAGAGCAGCTCCCAGCGGGCGTCGAGGACGCGGGCGAGGGAGATCGGCTCGAACTGGGGGCTGAGGAAGTAGGCGACGATGAGGCTGAGGATGGAGCAGACGATGAACTCGAAGGCGGCCAGGGCCAGGACGCCGACGCGGTTGGAGTAGTGGGAGACGAGGAGGATCTGTCCGGTCCAGAAGAGGATGCTGATCAGGACGAGGATGTCGCCGCGGTTGACCGAGAAGTCGGTGGGGACGGCCAGGAGGTAGAGGCCGACGAGGGCGACGAGGGCGCCGAGCCAGGTTCCCCAGGGCAGGCGTGATCCGGCGACGACGCTTAGCATGGCGACGGGGATGACGTAGAGGCCGCTGATGAAGCCGCCCTTGCCGGCGGTGGTGTAGAGCATGCCGGTCTGCTGGAGGGCGATGCCGAGGAAGAGGAAGAGTCCTGTGAACAGGCCGCCGATCCAGAGGGCGCGGACGGAGCGGACGGCGGTGGCGTCGGCGCGGCGGGGGGCGGCGCGGCGTTGCCAGGCGATGACGGGCAGGAGCATCAGGGCGGCCATGCCGAAGCGGATGCCGTTGAAGGTGAACGGTCCGATGTGGTCCATCACCGTCTTCTGGGGGACGAAGGCGATGCCCCAGATCAGGGCGGCGCAGAACAACATCAGGTCGGCGGCGAGGGTGCGGTGCTTCATATTTCGTGGAACCTGAGGCGTGGAGCCCATCATCTTCCGGTGGGCGAGCGGAGTTGGCAAGGGGGCGGCGTCTGGGCGAGTGATCAGAGGCCGCCGCGGCGGCGGAATTCGGTGGGGCTTCGACCTGTTTTGTGCTTGAACTGTCGGCTGAAGAAGAATTCCTGGGCGTAGCCGAGGGTGAGCGCGATCTGTTTGATCGTGAGGCTGGACTCGAGCAGGAGCTGGGTGGCGCGATTGATTCGGTAGCGGAGGCGGAACTCGTTGGGGCACAGGCCGGTGTGCTTGCGGAAGACGCGGCCGAAGTGCTCGGGGGTCCAGCCGAAGCGGCGGGCGAGGGAGGCGAGTGGGGGGACGCGGCTGGGGTTGTCGTGGACCAGGGCGATCAGGGCGTCGACGGCGCGGCGCTGGTGCTCGAGCGTGGGGGTGAGCGGGGCGGCGGGGGGATGGTGGTTGTGGCGGTCGAGGTCGATCAGGAGAGGGCGGAGGAGCTCGGCGGGGAGGTTGGGGTGTTGCGCGGTGTCGGGCAGAGCGATGACGCGCTGCATGAGCAAGTCGACGTAGGCGACGTCGGGCAGGCGCAGGATGGTGGGGGGAAGCGCGTCGGGGCTGGGGGAGAGGTTGAAGTGGATGAAGTTGACGCCGAGGGGTCGGCGGGAATCATGGGTGGCGAGGTAGGTCTGGCCGGGGCGCATCCAGAGGCAGACGCCCGGGCGCAGGGGGAGGTCGCGGCCGTCGATGGCCATGTGGCCGCGGCCGGCCCAGACGAACCACAGGTCAAAATCATGCAGGTTTTTGGACCAGCGTTCGTCGAGCCGCCAGCCGGGGGTGGTGCGGATTCTGCCACGGATTGAGGGGGATACGGCGGTGCGATCCCAGGAGATGTTCATCGTTTGATAATATCAGATTTGTGCATGTCATTGCCGGGCGGGGGCATGGCCGAGGGGGGAGGAGGGGCGGCTATCCTTGGGGCGAGCGGTCAACGAGCAGGGGGGAGGAGCTGTCATGACGGTCAAGAAACGCACGCCGTTTGTCGAGCAGGTCGCCGAGGCGCCGCGCCATGCGGCGTCGCTGTATGCGTTCGATCGGGTGGCGGAGTCGCTGCCGGGCCTGGCGGCGGTGGGGAGGCGGGAGATTGAGCGCTACGAGCGTGAGGGGTTTCTGGCGGTGGAGGGGGTGCTGAGCGAGGATGAAATCGAGGCGGCGCGGGGGGGGCTGGTGGACCTGATCGGCCAATCGCTGTCGGGGGACGGGGCGGCGGACGTGATGCTCGAGGCGGCGAGCGGTTCGGGGCTGGAGAAGATGGGGGCGAAGGAAAAGATCGATGCGGTGCGGAAGGTGATCTCGTTCTGCGGCGTGGAGCCGCGGCTGCGGGCGCTGTCGGAGCATGAGGGGATCGTGGGGGTGGTGAGGCAGTTGATGGGGGGATGCGAGCCGGTGTGCTTTCAGGAGATGGCGCTGCTCAAGCCGCCTCGGATCGGGAGGGAAAAGCCTTGGCATCAGGACACGGCGTATTTTCGGTATGGGCCGGAGACACCGGTGGTGGGGGTTTGGATCGCGGTGGATCGGGCGACGCCGGAGAACGGGTGCATGCACGTGCTGCCGGGGACGCAGTTGCAGGGGCCGGTGCCGCACTTCAAGCGGCGGGACTGGCAGATCTGCGACGCGCACGTGCGGGAGCATGGGCGGGTGGCGGTGCCGCTGGGGGCGGGGGGGTTGATGTTCTTCAGCGGGCTGTTGCACCATGGGACGCCGCACAATGACTCGCCGATGCGGCGGTGGGCGGTGCAGTATCACTACGCGCCGTCGGACGCGCGGGCGATCACGGAGGAGGAGCGGTTGGCGATCTTCGGCGGCGAGGGGCGCGGGGTGGAGTGCTAAGGCGGGGCAGAGGCCGGGCGGAAGAGGCATCGGAAGCGGGTACAATGGCGGCTTCCTGAGCAAGAGGAGGCTGCCATGCGCGCTCTGGTGCTTGAGCCGGATCTGAAACTGGGCCTGCGGGAGATCAACCTCGAACAAGAGGAGAAGCTTGGGGCGCGGGACGTGCGGATCAGGCTGCACACGGTGGGGATCTGCGGTTCGGACGTGCACTACTACGAGCATGGTCGGATCGGGCCATTTGTCGTCAACGCGCCGATGGTGCTGGGGCATGAGGCGGCGGGGACGGTGGTGGAGGTCGGGAGCGGGGTGAAGGACCTGCGGGCGGGGGATCGGGTGTGCATGGAGCCGGGGATTCCGGACGCGAACTCGCGTGCGGCGCGGTTGGGGATGTACAACCTGGACCCGGCGGTGCGGTTCTGGGCGACGCCGCCGATCCACGGGATTTTGCGGCCGACGGTGGTGCATCCGGCGGACTTCACGTTCAAATTGCCGGAGAACGTGAGTTTCGCGGAGGGGGCGATGGTCGAGCCGTTGGCGGTGGGGATGCACGCGGCGAACAAGGCCCAGATCAAGCCGGGGGACCTGGCGGTGGTGATCGGGGCGGGGCCGATCGGGATGGTGACGGCGTTGTCGGCGTTGGCGGGGGGGTGCTCGCGCGTGGTGATGAGCGATGTGGTCGAGCCGAAGCTGGCGCTGGCGGCGAAGCTCGGGCCGATCACGCCGGTGAATGTGACGAAGCAGAAGCTGGTGGACGTGGTGAACGAGCTGACGGAGGGGTGGGGGGCGGACCTGGTGTTTGAATGCTCGGGGAGCCCGAAGGTTTCGGCGACGGTGTTTGAGCCGCTGCGGCCGGGGGGGCGCGTGGTGTGGGTGGGGATGCCGGTCGAGCCGGTGCTGGTCGACGTGGTCGGAGCCCAGATCAAGGAGGCGACGGTGGCGACGATCTTCCGGTACGCGCACGTGTACCCGCGGGCGCTGGCGCTGATGGGCAGCGGGAAGATCAACGTCAAGCCGTTGATCACGGACACGTTCGGGTTCGAGGAGTCGGTCAAGGCGTTTGACTTTGCGTGCAGGATGCCGGCGACGTCGGTCAAGGCGCAGATTGTGATGGGGTAGAGCAGGTCAGAGCCGGGCTCTGCGAGCCCGGACCGGCCTGACGGAGGCGGGCTCGGACGGACCATAGACGATCAGCAGGAGCAATGCGATGGACATTCGGTTGGATGGGAAGCGGGCGCTGGTGACGGGGGCGGGCAAGGGGATCGGGCGGGAGATCGTGGGGCTTTTGACGAAGTGCGGGGCGAAGGTGGTGGCGGTGAGCCGGACGAAGTCGGATCTGGATTCGCTGGTCAAGGAGACGGGGTGCGAGGCGATCGCGGCGGATCTCGTTGACGCGGGCGAGGCGAAGCGAGCGGCGGAGGCGGCGGGGGCTTCCGGGGCGATTGATTTACTGGTAAATAACGCGGGGGTTTCGATCCCGCAGCCATTTTTGGAGCAGAGCGTCGAGGCGTTGGACAAGACGATGGCGGTCAACGTGCGGGCGGCGATGGTGATCTCGCAGGTGGTGGCCAAGGGGATGATCGCGCGGAAGCAGGCGGGGGCGATCGTGAACCTGTCGAGCCAGGCGTCGCTGGTGGGGATCGCGGACCACGCGGCGTACTGCGCGTCGAAGGGGGCGTTGGATCAGCTCACGCGGGTGATGGCGCTGGAGCTTGGGCCGCATGATATTCGGGTCAACTGCGTGAACCCGACGGTGACGCTGACGCCGATGGGGAAGATGGCGTGGGGGGACCCCCGGAAGTCGGGGCCGATGCTGGCGAAGATCCCGCTGGGGCGGTTCGCGGACCCGCCGGACGTGGCGTATGCGGTGGCGTTCCTGCTGTCGGATCAGGCGCGGATGATCAGCGGGATTGTGATGCCGATCGACGGCGGGTTTACGGCGATCTGACCCCCGGCCCCCGGAAGTTGGGTCGGGCAACAAAATATCAGGGCAGGTCGAAGAGCAAGACCTCGGCGTCGCTGCGGCCGACGAGGGTGATGTCGGCGGGTTGGCTGGTCATCAGGCCGTCGCCGGGGTGGAGGTCCTGGCCCATGACGGTGGCGTGGCCGGTGGCGACGTGGAGGTAGGCGGCGCGGTCGGGGGGGAGGGCGTGCGAGACGGTGTCGCCCGGGCGCAGGGCGGCGAGGTAGAGGTGGGCGTCCTGCTGGATGGTCAGGGCTTGGTCATTCGCCGGGGGTCCGGCGACGCGTAGGAGTTGGCCGAGGCGTTGGTCGCGGGGGAAGGGTTTTTGGGCGTAGGTGGGGGGGAGGCTGGTGGCGCGAGGCTCGATCCAGATCTGGAGGAAGTGGACGGGGGTGTCGGGTGAGGGGTTGAACTCGCTGTGTCGGATGCCGGCGCCGGCGGACATGACTTGGACTTCGCCGGGGCGGAGGATTTCGCCGTGGCCGAGGCTGTCGCGGTGCTCGAGGGCGCCGGCGAGGACGAGGGAGATGATCTCCATGTCGCGGTGGCTGTGGGCGCCGAAGCCCTTGGCGGGCTCGACGGTGTCGTCGTTGATGACGCGCAGGCCGCGGTAGCCCATGAAGTTGGGGTCGTAGTAATCGCCGAAGGAGAAGGAGTGGCGGCTGTGGAGCCAGCCGATCTCGGTCTGGCCGCGCTCGTTAGCGGGGCGGAGGACGGGCATGGGAGAGACTCCTGGGGTGACGGGGAAGTGTAGACGGGCAGGGGGTGGGGCGACGGATGGGTTCTGGGCCTTACAATGAGAGTCCTATGACGAGACGCATGGCGAGAGGTTTGTGGCGTTGGGGGAGGATGGCGGCGGTGGTGATGGCCGTGGGGGTGGCGGCGTGGCTGGTCAGGGCGGGGGTGTGGACAACCCATGTCACGATCACGACGCCGGTGCGCGGGCCGGTGGTGGAGGCGTTCTATGCGACGGGGACGCTCTTGCCGGACCGGGAGTACCCGATCCGGGCGGGGGCGGACGGGTTTGTGACCGAGGTGCTCGTCGACAAGGGGTCGGTGGTCAAGGCGGGGGAGAAGTTAGCGTTTGTCCGCGACGAGGCGCTGGAGATGCGTTTCAGCCAGGCGAAGGCGGACCTGGAGCTCAGGGCGGGGCTGGCGGCGGAGGACACGTCGCCGGTGCTGGCGGAGTTCGACGCGAATCTCAAAGCGGCGCAGGAGCAGTTCGCGGTGGCGGATCGGGAGTACGAGCGTCTGGCGGCGCTGTACAAGACCGGGTCGGCGTCGCAGTCGGACTTCGATCGGACGAGCGAGCGTCGGCAGTCGCTGTGGAGCCAGGTCGAGTCGATCAAGGCGCGGCGGGCGGCGCGCAAGCTCGAGCTGCAGCGTGACCTGACGGTGGCGCGGGCGGCGATGGACATCGCGCAATGGAACCTGGACCAGCAGACGCTGCGGAGCCCGATCGAGGGGGTGGTGCTGGATCGGCCGACGCCGGTCGGGACGCGGGTGCGGGTCAATGACGACCTGCTGGTGGTGGCGGACGTGCGGCCGGGGGCGATGGTGATGCGGGCGGCGGTGGATGAGGAGGACAAGACCGGCGTCACGCTGGGGCAGAAGGTGACGATGACGCTGTACGCGTACCCGGGGAAGCTATTCGAGGGGAAGGTCAAGCGGATCTATCCCAAGGCGGACACGCAGCGGCGGACGTTCGAGGTGGACGTGGCGGTGGATGAGCCGGACGAGGGATTCTCGGCGGGGATGACGGGGGAATTGGCGTTCGTGGTCGAGGCGAAGCAGGACGCGATGGTGCTGCCGGCGCAGGCGGTGCGGCAGGGCGAGGTGTGGCTGGTGCGCGGGGGCAGGCTTGAGAAGGCGGCGGTGGAGGTGGGGCTGCGGAGTGTCGAGCGGGTGGAGGTGGTGTCGGGGCTCAAGGGGGATGAGCGGGTGGTGATCAGCCCGCCGGATGGTTTGCGCGAGGGGCAGCGGGTGCGGGTGACGGCCATGGACCCGCGGGAGGCGGCGGGGCTGAACAGGCCCGAGGTTGAGAAGGCGATGCGGGCGTTTAACTAGATCGCGGGGAGAGCCCAGATGCTCTGGCGGATCTCGATGCGGTACCTGATGACGCACAAGCGGCAGACGATCGTCTGCCTGGCGGGGGTGACGATCAGCGTGATGATGTTCATCTCGATGTTCGCGATGATGCGGGGTTTCCGGGAGAAGTTCATCATCGAGACGGTCGAGTCGTCGGGGCACGTGGTGGTCAACGATGAGCCGCGTCAGTCGAGGACGCCGATCCTGGAGATGGCGTACCCGGAGGCGGACGCGCTGCTGGTGCTGCGGAACGTTCGGCCGCGGGAGGAGGTCAAGAAGATCCGCAATGCGGAGGGGTTGACGCGTAAGCTGCGGCAGCTTCCGGGGGTGGCGGCGGTGGCGCCGGAGGTGTACGGGGACGCGATCGCGACGTACGGCACGAAGACGATGAACATCACGGTGCAGGGGGTTGAGCCGGAGGAGCAGCAGCGGGTGACGACGATCGGGCAGAAGATCACGGAGGGGAGTTTCGACCGGCTGCGTTCGACGGCGGACGGGATCGTGATCGGGCGGGGGGTGGCGCTGGTGCTGGGGATCGGATTGGGGGACTCGATGACGCTGGCGTCGTCGACGGGGGGTCGGACGCTGGCGCGGGTGGTGGGGATTTTTCAGACGGGGGTGACGCCGGTGGACTACTCGCGGGGGTACATGCTGCTGAACAGCGCACAGACGCTGCTGGACAAGAAGAACGTGATCAACCGGCTGACGATCCGGACGGATGACTACGAGAAGGCTCAGGCGTACGCGGCGCAGGTCGAGGCGATTTCGGGGTACAAGACGGAGAGCTGGCAGGAGAGCAACGAGAATTTCCTGAAGATCTTCGCGATCCAGGACGTGATCACGTACGCCATCACGGGGGCGTTGTTGGTGGTGGCGGCGTTCGGGGTGCTCAATATTCTGATCATGGCGGTGCTCGAGCGTGTGAACGACATCGCGATCCTCAAGAGTTTCGGGTTTTCGCGGCGGGACATCACGCTGGTGTTCGTGAGCCAGGGGCTGGTGATCGGGCTGGCGGGGTCGGTGCTGGGATTGGCCACGGGGAAGCTGGCGGTCGCGGGGCTGAGGCGGTTGCCGGTGCAGATGGAGGGGCTGGTCAAGGCTGAGGGGCTGCTCATGAACGAGTCGGTGAGCATGTACGTCATCGCATTCATCGCGGCGCTGGCGTTGACGATCGTGGCGTCGGTGTACCCGGCGCGGCGGGCGGCGAAGTATGACCCGGTGGAGGTCATCCGTGGAGCGCACTAGCGTGCACTCCGCGAGAACAGTTGAGCAGGGGACCAGTGGAGCAGGTGAGCGGAGGATATGGCTGAGGCGCTATTGACAGCACGGAATCTGCACCGGGTGCTCGGGGAGGGCGAGACGGCCAACCACGTGCTCGAGGGGGTGAACCTTTCGATCGAGCGGCGGACGTACGTGTCGATCGTGGGGGCGAGCGGGTCAGGCAAGAGCACGTTGCTGTACCTGCTGGGGGGGCTGGATCGGCCGTCGCGGGAGGACGCCCAGGGGCGGGCGTTCGATCCGCCGAGCCGGGTGCTGATCGACGGGCAGGACACAAGCGAGCTCGATGAGGTGGAACTGGCGCGGGTGCGGAACGAGAAGGTGGGGTTTGTGTTTCAGTTCCACTACCTGCTCAAGGAGTTCACGGCGCAGGAGAACGTTTGCCTGCCGATGTTCAAGCTCGGGCGGCTGAGCCGGGAGAGGGCGATGGGGCGGGCGGCGGAGCTGCTCGAGCGGTTGGGACTGAAGGAGAAGCTGCGTCGTCGGGCGAATCGTCTGAGCGGGGGGGAGCAGCAGCGGGTGGCGGTGGCGCGGGCGTTGGCGAATGAGCCGGCGGTGCTGCTGGCCGATGAGCCGACGGGGAATTTGGATCGGCACAACGGGGAGCTGGTGGCGGAGATTTTTCAGGAATTGGCGGCGGGGGGGCAGACGATCGTGATCGTGACGCACGACCAGGCGCTGGCGCAGAAGGCGCAGCGGATGATCACGATGGAGGACGGGCGGGTGGTGGGGGATCAGGCGCTTTGAGGAGAGTGGGGTGGAGGTTGTCGCACACAGCGCCCCGCTGCGCGGGGACGCGGTGTGGCACCCGTCGTGCACCCGTTGTTGGGGTCAGTCGGTTAAGGCGGCGGCCTGGGCGGGGAGGTGGGTGGTCAGACCCCAGGCGGCGCGGAGTTTGGTGATCTGTGCGGGGCCGAGGTATCGGCTCATGACGCGGGGGTCGGCCTCGAGGATGTTGAAGAGGCAGAGGCAGTCGAGGCAGTCGCCGAAGCCGGGGTCGAGGTTGAAGGCCAGGGCCTTGGCGCCGAGGCGCAGGTACTGCTTGAGGA
>JADZET010000050.1 GCA_020850375.1 Phycisphaeraceae bacterium
TCGAGGTCCTCCATCACGTCCGAGAGGATCATCTTCGCCTGCCGCAGCTCCATCAGGTTGCTGATCAGGGGGAACATGATCCGGATCGGCCCGTGGGCGCTCGCCCGCAGGATGGCCCTTAGCTGCGTCTTGAACAGCGAAAGGTTCTGCAGGCACAGCCGGATGGACCGGCAGCCCAGGAACGGGTTGTTCTCGGCGTGGA
This sequence comes from Phycisphaeraceae bacterium, assembly GCA_020850375.1. The sequence continues at coordinate 203 of JADZET010000050.1, forward strand.
AGTTGACGCTGTGATGATGGATCTTGTCCGCCCCGAGGTCGAGGGTGCGGATCGTCAGCGGCCGGCCCGCCGCGGCCTCGATGGCCTGGAGGTAGGCGTCGAGCTGCTGCTGCTCGGACGGCTCGATCTCGCTGGCCAGGAACAGGAACTCCGTCCGGTAGAGCCCCACCCCCACCGCCCCCTTCTCGATCGCCGGCTTGATCTCGCTGGGGAACTCGATGTTCGCCAGCAGGGTGATCTCCGTCCCGTCGGTGGTGATCGCCGGCTGGCGCGCCACCTGGCCCAGCGACGTCTCGAACTTGGCGATCTGCTCGATGAACTGACGGTACTCGAGCAGCTGCGCCGCGTCGGGGTTGACGATCACCTGGCCGCGGTTGCCGTCGATGATCACCGTGTCGCCCGAGGAGATGTGGGCGGTGATGTCCTCGAGCCCCACGATCGCCGGGATGCCCAGGGCGTGGGCGAGGATGGCCGTGTGGCTGGTGCGCCCGCCGGCGTCGGTGGCCAGCCCCTTGATCATCGTCTTGTCCAGCGAGGCGGTCTGACTGGGCGTCAGGTCGTGGGCGATCAGAGCGGCCTCGTGGCGGATCTGCGAGAGGTCCGGCCCCTCGCCGCCGAGCAGGTTCCTCAGGATGCGGCGCTCGAGGTCCCAGACGTCCTTGACGCGGTCGTGGAAGTAGGGGTTCTCGAAGGCCATGAACTGAGCGGCCAGGCCGCGCATCGCCGCGTAGACGGCGTACTCGGCCGTGACGCGCTCGCGGTCAATCATCTGCTCGAACTGCCCGACGAGCTGGGGGTCGCGGAGCATGGCCAGGTGGAAGTCGAAGATCTTGGCCATCTCCGGGCCGATCTCGGCCGCGGTGCGGGCGGTCAGGTCCTCGACGTCCTTGGCGCTGGCGTTTAATGCGGCGGTCAGGCGTTCGTGCTGCTCGGCGGTCTTCTCGGCCGGTACGAGCCGGCGGGGGATGGGCTGATCCACGGCGTCAAGCACCACGGCGCGGGTGATGGCCACGCCTGGCGAAACCGGAATCCCATGTCTGATCTGCATATGCGCTTGCGTCCACTGCCGAGCGACCTTGGGGCGATCGGGTGTTGGCGATCAAGCCGGGGGAATCCCCTGGCGATCAAGCCGGGCGGCCGCAGCCGCCAATCGCCCAAGTGTACCAATTCCTCGGCGGACAAGGCGATGTAGATAAGGCCCGCCTCCGAATCCCATAAAAAACCCGTGGACGGGAGCCCACGGGCTTTTGAGTGTTCGATGAGGTTGGGGATAACTCAGATCCCCGCGGCCTTGGCCAGCTTCTTGGCCAGGTCGGTCTTCTCCCAGGTGAACCCCTCGCCGTCGCGCCCGAAGTGGCCGTGGCGAGCGGTCTGCTTGTAGATCGGCCGGCGGAGCTTGAGGTGCTCGATGATCCCCCGCGGCGTCAGCGGGAAGAACTGGCGGACGAGCTTGCTGATCTTCTTCTCGTCGATCTTAGCCGTGCCCTGGGTGTCGACCAGGACGCTCAGCGGGTCGGCGATGCCGATGGCGTAGGCGAGCTGGACCTCACAGATGTCCGCCAGGCCGGCGGCGACGATGTTCTTGGCGATGTACCGGCCCATGTAGCTGGCCGAGCGATCGACCTTGGTCGGGTCCTTGCCGCTGAAGGCGCCGCCGCCGTGGCAGCCGCGCCCGCCGTAGGTGTCGACGATGATCTTGCGGCCGGTCAGGCCTGTGTCGCCATGCGGCCCGCCGATCTCGAACTGGCCGGTGGGGTTGACGTGGATGACCACGTCCTTGGCGTTAAAGAGCTTCTTGGGCATCACCGGCTCGATGATGTGCTTGATGACGGCCGCCTTGAGCTGGGCCTGTTTCTTGGGGCCGTTCCAGGCCGCGCTGTGCTGCGTCGAGAGCACGACGGTGTGGATGCGCTTGGGCTTTCTGCCGTCGTACTCGACGGTCACCTGGCTCTTGGCGTCGGGCCGCAGGCCGGGGATCAGGTTCTTCTGGCGCACGAGGGCCTGCCGCTCGACGAGGCGGTGCGAGAGGTGGATCGGCATGGGCATGAGCTGGGGCGTCTCCCGGCAGGCGAAGCCGAACATCAGGCCCTGGTCGCCGGCCCCCTCCTTGTCCACGCCCATGGCGATGTCGGCCGACTGGCCGTGGATCGTACGGATCACCGCGCAGCTCTCGGCGTCGAATCGCATGGCAGGGTCCGTATAACCGATCTCCCGCAGGGTCTGGCGGACGGTGGCCTCGACGCCCTCGAGGGCCCGGATGGCCTTGTCGTTGTGGACCGTCACCTCGCCGGCGACAACCACCAGGCCGGTGGTGCACAGGGTCTCGCAGGCACAACGGGCCATGGGGTCAGCCGCGAGCAGGGAATCCAGCACGGCGTCTGAGATCTGATCTGACACCTTGTCGGGGTGGCCCATGGAAACCGATTCGCTGGTGAAAAGGTGAACACCGTTGCTGTAGTTGGCGGCCATTCGCAAAGCTCCGTGATTTGGCTGGAATAAAGAGTGTTCAAAGCGAGGCAAGCCCACCGTTGTAACGGATGAACACGGCGGGGGCAAGGAACCGTGACGCCTGCCCCGGGGCCGACGACTGCCCAACGCCCTGACCGACTTCTAACCCGGGGCAAACCTGCCGGTCACGGCGAAAAGTTGCCCCCAAAGAATTTCAGGATTCTCGGCCCGCGTGGTCGATGCATAAAGCCATGTCGACAGCGTAACTTCCGAACCATTTCTCACGCAGCGAGAGCCCCATGGCGACAGTGCGTTCCGCCCGAACAACAGCCCGCCCCACCGTCGGCGTTTCGCGGGGGTTTGGCGAGGCCGCCGTCACCGCCAGCCAGTTGCAGGACCTGCTCGAGCAGAGCCGGCAGGAGCAGGTGCGGCTGGCCAAGCTCGTCCGCTGCGTCGAGACGGCCGACCCGCAGCGCCTCGCCCAGATCATGGCCGAGGTGGAAAACCGCACGCGTACCATCGACACCTGGCTGACCCAGAGGCTGGGCGAAATCCAGTCGGCAGAGCAATCCCTCACCCAGCGTCAGGACAAGCTCGAACAACTCGAGGCCAGCCTCCGCCAGATCGCCCAGGGACTGACCGACCAGATCCAGAAGATCGAACCCGCCCGCAGGCAGGTCCAGGCCGTGGCCGAAGAAACCCGCGCCGTGGTGACCCAGGTCACCGAGGAGGCCGGCGAGCAGGTCAACCAGTGGCTGTCGAAGATCGACGGCCGGTTCGACGCCATCAACCGCGTCGAGGCCACGCTCGAGAAACGCATCAAACTCCTGGACACCCAGGCCATCAAGGCCATGGAGCCCATCCAGCAGGCCCTGCAAGAAAGCCTCGAGGCCATGCAGCGGCAGGTCGCGACGTTCCTCGAGCCCATCGAGGCCCAGATCCATCAGCGGATCGAGGAATTGCAGGAGGCGGGCAAGACCTTCGACGCCTCAACCCAGCAGCGGCTCGATCACCTGCGGGCTGAGTCCGACCAGGCGTTCGAGGCCATGCGTCAGCGTCTGGCCGCCTGGGCCGAGTCGCTCGGCACGCTCCAGGAAAAGGCCCAAGAGGGCGTGACGGATCTGTCGGGCAGGATCGACGGCCTGTGCGAGCAGGCCCGCCAGTGGGGCCAGGACTTCGAGCAGCGACTCGAGGAGCATGGTCACCGGATCGACGAACAGATCCGTGCCCGTGGTCAGGCGACCGACGAGCAGATCGAGCAACGCGCCCAAGAGATCACTCAGCGCATCGAGTCGCGCGGCCAGGAGACGGCCGAGGCGATCACACAGCAGGCCAGGGAAGAGCACGAGCGAGCCACGGCACGCCTCGTCGCCTGGCGTCAGAACGCCCAGGAAGTCCTCGACGAGCTGCGGCATGCCTTCGAGGAGCAGTTGCGGGCCGAACAGGTGACCGTGCTCGCCCAGGCGCAGCAGCGATTCGAGGAACAGCAGCAGGCGATGCGTACCCTGAGCCAGAGCTGCCAGGAGCAGCTCGCCCGCGACGTCGAGCAGGCCTCCGAGCAGGAAACCGTTCTGAGGCAGCGTCTCGAGCAGACCCGCGACGGGGCCGAGAAGGCTCTGGCGTCGCTGGGTCAACGTCTCGAAGCGGCCGTCAACGCCGCCGACGCCGCCCAGGGCAACCTCGACGCCCGTTGCGCACGGCTGATCAGCGACCTTGAGCAGCGGGCCCTCGACGCCGCGGCCCCCTTCCAGCGGGACATCGAGGACCGCCGGCAGGAAGCCCAGCAGATGCTCCGGCAGTTCCAGCACGAGGCCGAGCAGTCGCTGCGTCGGCTGGAAGAAACCCTCCGGGGGCAGACCGCGTCGCACCAGCAGGCCATGCTCGAGGGTCGCCAGTCAGCCCGACAGGACCTGGACCGTGCCGCCTCGGCGGCGGTGTCCGCGGCCGAGCAGGCAAGGCTCCAGACACAGGAATTGCTCGACCGCGCCTCGCTGCGCCTGGGCGAGCTCAAGAGTGTCGCCCAACGCCTGCACGAGGAGTTCGAGAAGGACGTGCAGACCTCCGTGACGCAGCACCTCAAGGAACTGACCGACCACTTGGCCAACGTCGACGACCAGACGGAGCTTCGCCTCGACACGCTGCGCCTGGAGCTCGAGAAGCTCGAGCAGAAGGCCGGCGTCGCCGCGGAGACGGCGGGGAAGAAGCTGATGGAGGTCGAGCGGGAGTGGGCGGACCGCTACTCGAGCCTGCAGGAGGCGGCCGTGGCCTCGCTGGCGGCGCTCGATCAGAACATCACCAGGCGACTGAATAGCGCCCAGGCGAACCTGGACGAGATCACCCAGCGCACCGCGGCCGACCTGTCCGAGCAGGTCCGCCAGCAGCAGGCGGCCTTCGACGAGGTGCTCGCCGGCCACCAGCACGCCCTCGAGCACCGTACTCAGCAGTTCGAGCAGGTCGCCGCCGCCATGGCCGAGGCGTTCGAGCAGAAGCTCGACCAGCAGATCGTCACCCTGCGTCAGGAGGCCCTCGACGCGGCCGAGCCGCACGCCAAGGTCCTGCGCGAGCAGGTGCTGGCCTGGGTCGCCTCGCAAACCGAGACGTGGAAGGCCCAGGCCCGCCAGGCCATGACGCAGGCCGTCGACGCCGTGCGTCCGAGCCGCACCGCCCTGGCCCAGCAGCACGCGGCCGAACTGACCCTGATGCTCGAGAAGCACAAGGAAGAATTCCGGGGGGCGATCGCCGAGTGGGCCGGGCAGTTCACGCAGACGACCCAGCAGGCCCGTCACGAGGCCCAGGTCATCCAGAGCACCCTCGAGCAGGAGCTCGGCGCCGGCCTGGACAGCCTCGACCAGAAGGCGGCCGCCTACCTCGAAGAGCTCGGCCAGAAGCTTCAGTCCCAACTGTCCGACCTGCGGGCCAAGAGCGAGCAATCGCTGTCGCCCCTGGGCCAGAAGGCGGCCGAAGAGGCCCAGAAGTCCCTCGACGAGCTCGAGCAGAGCCTGCGGCAGCGGATCGGGCAGCTGCGCTCGAGCGCCCAGGCCATGGTGGAACTGATCGAGCAGCAGATGAACCGCCGGATCGAAGCCCTGGGCCCGCAGGCGACCGCCGCGGCCGAGCAGGCCGAACAGGCCATGCAGCAGAAGCTTGCCCAGCTCCAGCAGGAGGTCCAGAGTCAGACCCACGTCATGGGCGCCAAGCTTACCAAGCGGATCAAGACGATCGAGCCCAAGATGCAGTCGGTGATCTCCGCGGCCGAGGAATCCCTGCGGCAGAAGCTGGCCAACCTGCACGCCCAGACCAGCCGGGTCGTCGAGTCGCTGTCGGAGTCCTCTCCCTCAGCGGACCTGGTGTCGGTGAACGTCGGGCATCATGAGGCGTCGGAAGAAGACACCGGCCCGTTGGCCATCCTGCCCTCGCCGGACATGGAGCGGCTGGCCGAGGCCAGGCATCGCATCCGGGGCATCGCGGCCAAGATCAAGGGCGCGACGACCGACGCTCCCGCCGAGGACAAGACGACCAAGGCCCGCAAGCCCCGGCCCCCCAAGACCAACGGCAAGTCCGGCCGCATCGCCGGTTGAGTCAGGACGGACCGCTTATCTCATCATAAAAAACAACCCAGGGCTCGAAAGCCCTGGGTGTGTCGTTTGAGCGTCATAGCCTGAGCGGGATCACGCGTGGGCGGCGTGGGCCGTTTCGGCGATCTCCTGGAAGAAATCATGGCCCTTGTCGTCGACGATGATGAAGGCGGGGAAGTCGACGACCTCGATCTTGCGGATCGCCTCCATGCCGAGTTCCTCGAAGTCGACCAGCTCGACCTTCTTGATGTTGTTCTGGGCCAGGATCGCCGCCGGCCCGCCGATCGAGCCGAGGTAGAAGCCCCCCCACTTCTTGCAGGCGTCGGTGACGGCCTTGGAGCGGTTGCCCTTGGCGATCATGATCAGCGACCCGCCCTTGGACTGGAAGAGATCGACGAAGCTGTCCATGCGTCCGGCGGTCGTCGGGCCGAAGGAGCCCGAGGGCATGCCCTCCGGTGTCTTGGCCGGGCCGGCGTAGTAGATGGGGTGGTTCTTGAAGTACTCGGGCATGGGCTTGCCCTCGTCCAGCAGCTTCTTGATGCGGGCGTGGGCCAGGTCGCGGGCGACGATCAGCGTGCCGAAGAGGCTCAGACGAGTCTTGATCGGGAGCTTGGTCAGGATGGCGCGCACCTTCTCCATGCCCATGTTCAGGTCGACGTGCACGGCCGGGGCCATCTCGGGCGCCTCGGCGGGCAGGTACTTCTCGGGGTGGACCTCGAGCTGCTCGAGGAAGACGCCGTCCTTGGTGATCTTGGCCTTGATGTTGCGGTCGGCCGAGCAGGACACGCCCAGGCCGATCGGACAGGACGCCGCGTGACGGGGCAGACGGATGACGCGCAGGTCGTGGGCCACGTACTTACCGCCGAACTGGGCGCCGATACCGCACTTCTGCGAGGCGTCGAGGATCTTCTTCTCCATCTCCACGTCGCGGAAGGCCCGGCCGCCGGGTGAGCCGGTCGTGGGCAGGTGGTCGAGGTAGCCCGCTGAGGCGAGCTTGACCATCTTGAGGTTGATCTCAGCGCTCGTGCCGCCGACGACGATGGCCACGTGGTACGGCGGGCAGGCCGCGGTGCCCAGGTCCGAGAGCTTGGCGCCGAGGAAGGCCATCAGGTCCTTCTCATTGAGCACGGCCGGCGTCTGCTGGTAGAGGTAGGTCTTGTTGGCGCTGCCGCCGCCCTTGGCCATGAAGAGGAACTTGTACTCGCCGCCCGTCTCGGCCGAGAGGTCGATCTGGGCCGGCAGGTTGTTGGCGGTGTTCTTCTCCTGAAACATCGCCAGCGGGGCGATCTGCGAGTAGCGCAGGTTGCGCTCCTGGTAGGTCTGCCAGACGCCCTCGGTGAGCGCCTCAGCGTCGTCGAAGTCGGTCAGGACGAACTGGCCCTTCTTGCCCATGACGATGGCCGTGCCGGTGTCCTGGCAGGTCGGCAGCTTGCCCGCGGCGGCGACGACGGCGTTCTGGAGGTGGGTGTAGATGACGAAGCGGTCGTTGTCCGAGGCCTGGGGATCGCTCAGCTCGGCCTGGAGCTGGGCGAGATGCTTGGGCCGAAGATAGAAGGAGATGTCCACGAAGGCCTGTCGGGCGAGCAGCGTCAGGGCGGCGCGGTCGACCTGAAGGTATTTCCGACCGTTGAGTTCAACCTCCTTGACGTGGTCTTTCGTGAGCAGGCGATAGGTCGTGTCGTCGGAGCCGTACTGGTAGGTCGGTTCGTAGGCGAAACCGGGCATGATAGGGGGTCCTTGCAGGGGTGAACGAATAGGCGCAGGAGTTAGTCCACTTTATCAGGAAAAGGTCGTTTGATCGACTGATGTCGGCGATACACTGAGCCGTGAAGGAGACGCGCCATGACGCAGACGACGCGGGTAGAACGGGACTCGATGGGCGAGATGCGGGTGCCGCAGGGCGCCCTGTGGGGAGCGAGCACGCAGCGAGCGGTGGAGAACTTCCCCGTCAGCGGGCGAGCCATCCCCCAGGAAGTGATCCACGCCCTCGGCCTGCTCAAGGCGGCTTGCGCGAAAGTCAACCAGGAACTAGGCAAGCTTCCGGGCGAGCTTGCTACGCCGATCATCGCCGCGGCGATGGAGGTCGCCCAGGGCAAGCACGACGGCCACTTCCCCGTCGACGTCTGCCAGACCGGCTCGGGCACCAGCTCGAACATGAACGCCAACGAGGTGATCGCGAACCTGGTCAACCGCAGGAATGTCCCCGGGGTCAAGGTCCACCCCAACGACCACGTCAACATGGGCCAGTCGTCCAACGACACGTTCCCGACGGCCATGCACGTCGCGGCGGCGCGGATGATCAAGGACGGGCTCATTCCCGCCCTGCGGCGCGTGCAGGAGACGCTCGCCAGGCACGCCAGGGACTGGGACGGCATCGTCAAGGTCGGGCGCACGCACCTGATGGACGCCACGCCCATCCGCATGGGTCAGGTGTTCTCGGGCTACGCCCGGCAGATGGAACTGGCGGTGATGCGGGCGGAGGGGGCTTACTGCTCGATGCGCTTCAACGTCCCGATCGGCGGCACGGCCGTGGGGACGGGCATCAACACGCACGCCGAGTTCGGCAGGCGCGTCTGTGCGGAGCTGTCGCGTCTGACGGGCGTGGAGTTCGTCGAGGCTGAGAATCACTTCGAGGCTCAGGCGACCAAGGACGGGTTCGTCTCCGCGTCCGGCCAGCTCAAGACAATCGCGGTGTCCCTCTCGAAGATCGCCGGCGACATCCGCCTACTCGGCAGCGGCCCGCGCTGCGGCCTGGGCGAGCTGCAACTGCCGGAGATTCAGCCCGGCTCCTCCATCATGCCGGGCAAGGTCAACCCCGTGATCTGCGAGTCGGTGATCCAGGTGGCCGCCCGCGTGATCGGCAACGACGCGACGATCACCGTGTCCGACCTCGGCGGCGTGGGTTCGATCTTCGAGCTCAACGTGGCCATGCCAGTCATGGCGCAGGCGATGCTCGAGTCGATCCAGCTCTTGACCAACGTCAGCCACGTCCTGGTCGACAAGCTCTTGGTGGACCTCAAGGTCAACGAGGCCCGCTGCCGGGAGTTGATGGAGCAATCGCTGATGATGGTCACGAGCCTGGCCCCGGTGCTCGGATACGACAAAGCCGCCAAGCTGGCCAAGCAGGCAATGGCCCAGAACAAGACCATCCGTCAGGTCGTGCTCGAAGAAAAGCTGCTGGAGGCGTCGAAACTCGACGCCCTGCTGGACCCGCGATCCATGACGGAACCGGGTGGGGATGGGGCGGCCGGGGGATAACGCTTACTCCTGCTCGGACACGGTGACGTCAACCTTCTCCGCCTCATCGGCGACGTGCGTCACCGTCGCCGAGGCGCCCACGAGCAGGGCGTCCTTGGCCGTCGAGTCTTCATCGTTGAGCAGGAACTCCGTGCGGTCACCGACCTCAAACTCGATGGTCTTCTGATCATCGCCCTCGCCTACGGAGAGCTCGAAGCTCTTGTAGTCGTCGTCGACCGAGGCGATCCGTCCCTCGGTGATCTCGGCCTCGGGACGAGCGGCCGCCCGGCCGACAAGAAGGGCCAGCATCACCACCAGGGTCAGACCGCCGTACGACCACTTCTCTACCACGGGGAAACCCTCCACACGGACCTGCCAGCCGAGCGCGTCGATTCACGGTGGACTATTGAAGAGTAAAGGCCGACCCGGCGAGGGTCAAGAGCGTCGGCAACGGCCCCGTCCAGTACCCCCGACAATCATGTCATCCACGCGTGAACCGTGACCGGTCCAACGCCTTGACCGGCAAAGAATAACCTCTTCGAGAGTTATCCCGAAGAGGTTATAAGGTTTGATCCACCCGGGCAGGTTCAGCGGGGGTACGTTCGTCTTCACGGCATCCCCGCTGTGTCAGCCTGAACGATCGGGCTGGAGGTCAATCGTTAATCTTTCTCCTTGCCTTTGTCCTTACCTTTGTCGCCCTTGTCTTTGTCCTTGTCCTTGCCCGTGTCGCCTTTGTCCTTGTCCTTGCCGGGCTTGGTGATGGCGTCGACCTTGGTGGCCGTGCCGTCGGCGTGGGCGACCTTCACGCGGTTGCCGACGACGAGCACCTGGTCCATCGTCGCGTCCTCGCCGTCGAGCATGTACTTGGTCTGGTCGTTGACCTTGATGGTCATGGTGTGGGCGCTGTCGCTCTCGCCCATGGTCAGCTCGAAGCTCATGTGATCATCCGCGACGGCGGTGATCTTGCCCACGCTCATCCGCGGGTGGTCCTTGGGCGCGTCCTCGGCACGGGCGGGCAGGGCCTGCATCATCAGGCCCATCAGCAGCACGATCCCCAGGGTCAGCCAGTGATGACGACTCATACAATGCTCCTTCCATGACAAGCGTCCAACGGCCTACCCACACGGATCTGCCGCCGGACGCTGTGCTTGGCAACGGTTTTCAGTGGCGCCACCTCTTCAGAGCCGGGCGATGCCCACTGGAGCGGTCGCTCCGCACTCTGTACGCAGGTTTCGGTCTGTGGTTCATGGCGCCCCATCGTCCACAGGCATGGTAGGCGCCCGTCTTGTCGTTTCGCCATTCGATGCGGGACAATCCTTCACGAACAAGAGGATAAACATGTTCGCTGTATGGTCGAGTCGCGGCGTAACTATAATCCGCCCATGCGACCGGGCCGTGATTATGAACTGATCGTGATCGGCGGGGGGCACGCGGGCCTCGAGGCGGCGTGGGCGGGGGCGAACCTGGGGGCGCCCACCGCGCTGGTGACGATCGACCCGACCAAGATCGGGGCGATGAGCTGCAACCCCGCCATCGGCGGGCTGGCCAAGGGGCAGATCGTCCGCGAGGTCGACGCGCTCGGCGGGCTGATGGGCCTGGTCGCCGACGCCACGGGCATCCAGTTCCGCATCCTCAACGCCACGCGCGGGCCGGCCGTGCACGGGCCGCGATGCCAGTCGGACAAGTACCGCTACGCCTGGGAGGCGCAGCGTCTGATCTCGCTACGGCCGCAGATCGACGTGATCGCCGGCGTCGTCGCGGGCCTGATCGTCGAGGATGGCCGGATCGTCGGCGTGGAGATCGATCCGCCGCCGGTCGCAAGTCCCAACGCCACACCGGGGGTGCTCGGGGCCTCGCCCTACGAACGTCTGCGGCGCGATGGTGATGATTCGCACAAACCCGCGATCGCGATCACCCAGCGGACGCGCCTGGGCGCCCCGGCCGTGGTGCTGACGACGGGCACGTTCATGCGCGGCCTCCTGCACACCGGCCCGCGGAAGGTCGAAGGCGGGCGGATCGGCGAGGCTCCGGCCAATGCGATCAGCGACTCGCTGCGCGAACTGGGCTTCGAGCTTGGGCGACTCAAGACCGGCACGCCGCCGCGCCTGGATGGCAAGACGATCGATTTCGACGCGCTGCCGATGCAGCCGGGGGATGAGACGCCTGTGGCGTTCAGTGAGATGTCGGGGAGCAACCTCAACCCAGGGCCCGGAAGCGCTGGGCTTTATGCGGCGGTTTTCGAACGTTTTCCGGTGCTGCCCCAGCGTCCCTGCTGGATCACGCACACCTCCGAGGCCGTGCACGAGCTGATCCGCGGCAACCTCCACCTGGCCCCGATGTACAACGGCCAGATCCAGACCACCGGGCCGCGGTACTGCCCGAGCATCGAGGACAAGGTCGTGCGCTTCCGTGACAAGACCTCGCATCACGTCTTCCTCGAACCCGAGTCGCTCGACACCGACGAGATCTACTGCAACGGCATCTCGACCTCCCTGCCCGCCGAGGTGCAGGACCAGATCATCGCCGGCCTGCCCGGGTGCGCGAAGGCTCGCGTGCACAAGTACGGGTACGCGGTCGAATACGACATGGTTTATCCCCACCAGATCGACGCCACGGGCATGACCAAGCACGTCCATGGCCTCTTCCTGGCCGGGCAGATCAACGGCACGAGCGGCTATGAGGAGGCGGCGTGCCAGGGGCTCGTGGCGGGGCTCAACGCCGTGCGCTATGCGCGTGCCGAGGAGCTCGTGCGTCTGCGGCGGGATCAGGCCTACACGGGCGTGCTGATGGACGACCTGGTGACCAAGACGCCGCGCGAGCCCTATCGCATGTTCACCAGCCGGGCTGAGTTCCGCCTGGAACTGCGGGCGGATAACGCCGATGCGCGCCTCACGCCTCTGGGCCGCGCGTGGGGACTTGTCGATGACGCCCGCTGGGCGGTCTACGAATCACGGCAGCGGGCGGTCGAGGCGTTGCGGGCGGTGATGGCGGCGACGAAACACCAGGGCGTGCGCCTGATCGACTGGGCCAAGCGGCCCGAGGCGACGGTCGAATCATTGACGGCCATCTTGGGACCGCAAGCTCCGGATCGACGCGTGCTGACCAAACTCCTGGCTGAGGTGCAGTACGCCGGCTACCTCACGCGTCAGCGGCAGGAGATGGAGCGGCTGTCCAGGCAAGAGTCGCAGCCGCTTCCGGCCGATCTTGATTATCTCCGCGTCGAGGGGCTGGGCGTCGAGGCCCGCCAGACACTCAGCAAATTCCGCCCCGCCACGTTCGGGCAGGCGGCGCGTCTGGCGGGCATCACCCCGGCGGACCTGATGGTCCTGACCGTCGCCGTCGCCCGATGACTGGGTAGGGCACGCATCCTGCGTGCCGTATTCGTGAAGGAACGATCCATACACGGCACGCAGGATGCGTGCCCTACCGCTGGAAACCACCGCATGCCCCCCACCGATCAACCCTCGCCCTGCCTGCTGGTGATCTTCGGCGCCTCGGGCGACCTGACCCAGCGCAAGCTCATCCCGTCGCTGTACGACCTGTTCCAGCAGGGGCTGCTGCCCGAGCATTTCGCCGTGCTGGGCGTCAGCCGGACGGGCATGAGCGATGATGACTTCCGGGGCAGGATGCACGAGTCCGTGCAGAAGCGCGCCCGCAAGTTCGACCAAGGTCAGTGGGACGCCTTCGCGAAGCTGCTGCACTACCACCCGGCCGACCCGACCAACGAGGCCGATTTCTCCGACATCTCCGGGCGGATGAGCCAGGTGGCGATCGACCACAAGACGGGCGATAACGCGCTGTTCTACCTCTCGCTGGCGCCGCAGTTCTACGACGCGGTGATCTCGAACATCGGCTCGTCGGGCCTGGTGACCGAGGGCAAGGCGTGGTGCAGCATCAACCGCCTCGTGCGGCCGTGGCAGCGGATCATCGTGGAAAAGCCCTTCGGGCATGACGTCGAGACGGCCGCCCATCTTAACCGCGTGCTGGGGCGCGTCTTCGAGGACGAGAGCGTCTTCCGCATCGACCACTACCTGGGCAAGGAGACGGTGCAGAACCTGATGGTGTTCCGGTTCGCCAACGCGATTTTCGAGCCGGTCTGGAACCGGCAGTACATTGATCACGTGCAGGTGACGGCCGCCGAGACGGTCGGCGTCGAGGGACGGGGGAGTTATTACGACTCCCCTTCCGGGGGCGCCATGCGGGACATGATCCAGAGCCACCTGCTCCAAGTGATGGCCGTGGTGGCCATGGAGCCGCCGGGGACGATGCAGGCCCAGGACATCCGCACCGAGACGACCAAGGTCTTAAACGCCGTGCGGCCGATCGACGCCAAGAACGCCGAGGAGTCGGCCGTGCGTGGGCGGTACGGCGCGGGGCTGGTCAAGGACCAGGCCGTGCCGGGCTACCTCCAGGAGCCAGGCGTCGCGGAGAGCAGCCAGACGGAGACCTACGCCGCCCTGCGGGTGGACGTGGACAACTGGCGCTGGCAGGGCGTGCCGTTCTTCCTGCGTTCGGGCAAGCGGATGGCCCGCAAGCTCACGCAGGTGGTGGTGCAGTTCAAGGCCCCGCCGCACGTGCTGTTCAGCCACCGCAAGGCCGACGGGCCGCAGCGCAACCGGATCGTCATCAACGTCCAGCCCGACGAGGGCATTCAACTGAGCTTTCAGGGGAAGATCCCGGGGGTGGGCATGAAGATCGGCGCGGTGGAGATGGACTTCGACTATGCCGAGCAGTTCAAGGCCCAGCCCCCCGAGGCCTACGCCACGCTGCTGCTCGACGCGATGCGCGGGGATCAGACGCTGTTTAAACAGCGTCAGGAGATCGAGCAGGCCTGGCGGATCGTCCAGCCGGTGCTGAACACCTGGGCCGGGGACACCGAGGCGTCGCTGCCGACCTACGCGGCCGGGACGTGGGGGCCGACGGACGCGGATTACTTCATGGCCAAGCAGGGCCGACAGTGGCTCAACGCGTAAGAGATACGTACCCCCCGGGGGAGCCGGGGGCTGAGACATGGCGGGACATGGACATGACGTCAGGATCATCCGAGGAATCAAAGAAGCCGGCCGAGTCGTTGGACCTACCCGGCGACGTGCACGTGGCCGAGTCGCACAGCGAGCTCCTGGACAACCTCGCGGCGATCATGCTCCGCAACGCCATGCGTTCGATCCAGGATCGCGGCGTGTTCCATCTGGCATTGTCCGGCGGCTCGACGCCCGAGCCCTTCTACGTCCGGCTGGTGATCGACCCGCGCTACCGCCTCTTCCCCTGGCCCAGCACGCACCTGTGGATCGTCGATGAGCGGCGCGTCCCGCTCGACCACGAGAAATCGAACTTCAACATGATCCGCCAGTCGTTGTCGGACCACGTGCCGATGCGCAAGTCGCAGGTGCACCCGATTCCGGTGGACGAGGCCGACCCGGCCGCGGCGTATGAGCGGGAGCTGCGTGAGCACATCCCTTTGTCTCCGCCGTCGAGCAACACCCGTCCGGACGATCAA
>JADZET010000051.1 GCA_020850375.1 Phycisphaeraceae bacterium
GCGATGCTCCTTAGCGGCGGAGCATGGATCGCGGCCCGTGGGCGAAAGCGGGGCCCCCGTCCCCGGACCGGGGTCTAGTGGAATGGTTCCGCTCTCGTGGGACGCCGGCCCGCGCTTGTCGCGCGGGCCGGCGCTTTTCGAAGGGTTTTTCGGATATGCCGGGAGGAGCCAGCGATGAGACCGATGTGGAGAGATTGGCCGTGGGTGACGGGGATCGGCGTGGGGTTGGCCGTGCTGGTTACGGTGATGGGGTGGAGCGAGGCGGCGGCGATGACGCGGGAGGCGCAGCCAGCGTGGGCGTGGGGGGCGCGGCTGATCACGTGCCACGGGTCGCACTTCGGGACGAATCATCTGTTCTGGGATGCGGCGACGCTGGCGGTGCTGGGCGCGGCGGCGGAGCGGATGAGCCGGCGGCAGATGGTGGTGACGCTGCTGGTTTCGTCGTTGGCGATCAGCCTGGCGGTGTGGGTGGGGCGGCCGGAGCTGACGGCGTATCGCGGGCTTTCAGGTCTTGATTCTGCACTGTTTGGGTTGGTGCTGGTGAGCGTGGGGTGCGAGCTGGCCCGGGGTGGACGGTGGGCGGCGATGGGCATCGTGGCGGCGGGCGCGGCGGGGTTTGTCGGCAAGACGGCGTTCGAGCTGGCGACGGGGCAGACGCTGTTCGTGGCGGGGTCGGCGGAGTTCGTGGGGGTGCCATTGGCGCATATCGTGGGGTTTGTGGTCGGCGCGGCGGCGGCGATCAAGGGCGTAGAATGGCGGGGATGCGGACCAAGCGTTACAGGGCGGCGGGCGGGGTGGTGCTCGATGGGAGAGGGCGCGTGCTCTTGATTGAGCGCGACGTGGTGAGATCGGGGAGGAAGGTGCACGAGGTGCGGCTGCCCAAGGGGCACGTCGAGGAGGGGGAGACGGACGAGCAGGCGGCGGTGCGCGAGGTGGGCGAGGAGACGGGGTACTGGGGGGTGAGCATCGTGGCGGACCTGGGGGAGAACCACGTGGAGTTCGAGGACCGGGACAAGTTCGTGATCCGGGACGAGCGATATTTCCTGATGCGGCTGACGCAGGACAAGGCGCGCCCGCGGGAGCTGGACCCGGCGAAAGAGGAGTCACTGTTCGAGGTGCGGTGGGTGGGAAGCTTGGGGCAGGCGGAGGGGGAGCTGACGTTTGAAGGGGAGAGGCTGTTTGTGCGAAAGGCGGCGAAGTGGCTGGCTGCGCGAGGCGCAGAAGGGTAGACCACGGATAGACGAGACCAATATAAAAATATATAATTACTTCAACATTATGGAATTATGAGATACAAGGTAGACGGCCCGGGGCGATCAAAATACCCATACGGCCATTTACTTCTGCCGGTCAGCAGGTTATCTTATTCACTAGTCTTTCATGGATTTGCTTCGTGGCTAGCCGCTGAATGCTTCGATGTCTGGGGGGTCGGGAAGAAAGGTTCGTCATGCTCAGAAACGTCAGTCGGGGTTGGCGGGTCGCGCTGGCGGCGGCGATGGGTGTGATGGTCAGCGTGCAGGCGCAGGCGGGGGCGTTGACGTCGCCCAAGACGATCCTCAAGCATCCGCAGCGGTGGGCGGGGTTCTCGGACGACTTCAGCCCGACATGGCAGGGGGAGACGAAGGCCTATTCCCAGTCGCTGCCGCAGGTCTATGTGCTCAATCCGAACGTGATCTACACCGGCATCTACGGCTCGAATGGCGGCGGCCTGATCGCGTGGGTCAGCCAGGGCCAGGGCTCGCTGAATGTTCGGGACATCAACCCGTTCAGGGATTATCTAGCCCAGTCAGGCAATCACGACATTTACATGATCACCCCCAAGCAGGTCTCGACCCTGGACCTGACGGGGAGCTACCGCGCCACGTCGGCGGTGGTCAACGCCGCAGCGGGCGCGGGCAATCCGATCCAGTCGCACTATGAGCAGCAGTATGACACAAGCAGCCTGACGAATCCCTTTGACCATGAGAGCGCCATCTACGCCGAGGTGGTGACGCCAGTGGGGGCCGTGCTGGCCAATGGGTCGGCTGTGGCGATGCAGGACTCGAGCATGGCGACGAGGCGGATCGAGGCTGAGGGTCGTATCTCGGCGGCATCGATGATCGCCCCGATGATGACCGGGGCGACGTCAAACGCACAGGCGTCGTCGGAGTTGTCGGCGACGTATGACGTGCAGTGGACGCAACGGTTCCGGCTGGACCTGTCATGGGCGGCCAAGGGGGAGGCGGCGTTCACCTTGGCGATCCACGACGAGGACACGGACCGGGACCTGATGCGCTTCACGCAGGAGCAACTGAGAATGTTCAGCCCGGGCCGCAGCGGTGATCGGTTCACGCTGACGTTCACGGGCAAGCTCGAGCCGGGCAATTACACGATCCGCTTCGAGGGCGACGCGGACAGCGCGCTGTCGGTCGACGGCGGCGAACGCGGCGGCAGCGCCCTGTATGACTTTGACTTGGGGCTGCGGACGGCGCCGGAGGGACGGGCGGCGGCGAATCTGCCCGAGGCGCGATTGATCGACGCCGAGACGATCGAGTACCTGACGGCGAAAGTGGTGTCAATCTCCGGCACGCTATACCGAGACATTGTCGACCATCCTGAGCGTTACCCGCAGTACCGGCTGACGGCCCCCGAGTGGTACCCGGCGCAGGGGGTGGCGGGCAGCACGATCATCCCCGAGCCGGCCGGCGTGGCAGGGTTGGGCGTGCTGGCGCTGGCGATGATGCGGCGGCGGGCGGCGTAGAGGCGGAAGAACCATTCACGGCACGCAGGATGCGTGCCCTTCGGAAACATGCACGCGCCGCGGCTACTCGCCGCGGCGTTGTCTTTCGGTGGCGTGATGGAGGAGGCGTTTTTCCTTGTCGGTCAGGCTCTGGAGGCCGTGGTTGTGGACCTTGTCGAGGATGCGGTCGACCTCGGCCTGCTCGCGGAGGATCTGCTGGTGGTGACGTTGGAGGCGTTTCTGCCGCCAGCGGGTGCGCCAGTCGAGCTTGCCGGGGCGGCGGCTGGCCCGCGAGCCCTCGAGGGGGCGGAGCAGGACGGGGAACTTTATCAGGACGAAGCCCATGGCGGCGCCGCCGAGGTGGGCGGCCTCGCCGCCGGCGTTCTGTGAGCCGGCGATCAGGGACAGGGCGGCGATGCCCAGGAAGATCAGGGCCATGGCGCGCATGGTCATGGGGATCGGGGGGATCAGGAGCATGACGCGGACGTCGGGGAAGGCCACGGCGCAGCCGACGAGGACGCCGAAGACGGCCCCGGAAGCACCGACGAGGGGGACGTACCAGTTGGTGTAAGGGATCACGGGGTAGAGCAGGCTGTAGAACACCGCGCCACTGACGCCGCAGAGCAGGTAGAAGCCGAGGAAGCGGCGGCTGCCCCACCAGCGTTCGATCAGCGGGGCGAAGAAGAACAGTCCGAGCATGTTGAAGAAGAGATGAAAGAAGCCTTGGTGGAGGAACTGATAGGTCAGCCAGCGCCAGAGCTGGAGGTGGCTGATGGCGGTGTCTAGGCTGAATTCGCCCCAATAGGAGGGGGAAAGGGCGCTGGCCCTGGCGCTGTTTTTGAAGATCTGGTCGAGGAAGAAGACAGCGGTGTTGAGGATGATCAGCCAGAGGGTGACGGCGGCGCCGTCGAATCGGCCGCCACCGAGGCCGCCGAAGGCGCCGCGGCCCGAGGGGTCGCCGCCGGGGCGGCCCTGGCCGGAATAGACTCGGTCCTGCCAGGCCATGATCACTCGCCCCTGATGAACGTGCGGTAATAGAGGACGGCCGCGATGGTCTTGCCGTCGCGGATGACGCCCTCGCGGATCATTCTGAGGAGTTGGTCCATGGGCACGGGTTCGACCTCGATCTGCTCGGTGTCGTCGAGGTCCTGGCCGACGTGTTGTAGATCGGTCGCCCAGTAGACCCGCATGAACTCGGTGCACAGGCCGGGGGTGGGGAAGAACTCGGTCATCTTCTGGATGTCGCCGGCCCGGTAGCCGGTTTCTTCGATCAGTTCGCGGGCGGCACACTGGTCGGGGTCCTCGCCGGGCTCCATGGTGCCGGCGGGCAGCTCCCAGAGCCGCTGGCCGACGACGAAGCGGTCGTTGCGGATCATGACGACGGTGTGGGGGTCGAGCAGGGGGAGGATGACGACGGAGTCGGAGGTGACGACGGCGTCGCGGTCGCGTTGGAGGGTTTTGCCGTCGCGTTCGATGGTGCAGCGGACCTTGTGGACCTTGAAACGCGGGCCGGCGTAGACCTGCTGACTGTCGGCGAGGGAGGGTGGGAGCATCGGGTCATTTTAGCCGGGGGAATCGACGGCGGGGACGGCGGCGAGGCAGGAGTGCTTTTGGATGATGCGCCGGCGTGGGGTAAGCTCCCGAGACCTGCGGGTATGAGGCCTCGATATTCAGCCCTGCATCCCCCCTACCGCCCTTCTGAAGCCATATGTCATCGACGCTGCTGATCTTTGGGTTTGTGTATCTGGCGATGTTCCTGGGGCGTGTGCCGGGGCTGCAGTTGGACCGGACGGGAGCGGCGCTGATCGGGGCGATTGCGCTGGTGGCGTTGGAGAAGCTGTCGCCGCAGGAGGCGTGGCTGGCGGTGGACGTGCCGTCGATCGCGCTGCTGCTGGGGATGATGATCGTGTCGGCGCAGCTCCGCATGGGGGGGTTCTACACGGCGGTGAGCCGGCGGATCGCGGGGGCGGAGGTTTCGCCGAACGCGCTGTTGGGGCTGGTGGTGGCGGCGTCCGGGGGGCTGTCGGCGGTGCTGGCCAATGACATCGTGTGCCTGGCGATGACGCCGATCCTGCTTGAGGGGGCGGCGAAGCGGCGGATCAACCCGCTGCCGCTGCTGCTGGCGCTCGCGGCGGCGGCGAACGTGGGGTCGGCGGCGACGCTGATCGGCAACCCGCAGAACATCCTGATCGGTCAGACGCTGCGCATGGACTTCGCGGGGTACATCGTGGACGCGATCGTGCCGTCGGTGGTGGGGTTAGGCGTGGTCTGGGCGGTGATCGCGTGGATGTTCAGGGGGAGGTGGGAAGCGGCGGTGGAGGTCAGGCATGTTGAGGCTGAGACGTTCAATCCCTGGCAGACGGCCAAGGGGCTGACGGCGGTGGGGCTGCTCATGGGGGCGTTCCTGCTGACGGACTGGCCGCGGGACGTGCTGGCGCTGGCGGGGGCAGGGGTATTGATGTGCAGCAGGAAGATGGCGTCGCGGCAGATGCTGGGGCTGGTGGACTGGCAGCTCTTGGTGCTGTTCGTGAGCCTGTTCATGGTCAACGCGGCGATGGGGAAGGACGGGTCGTTGGCGCGGGCGCTGACGGGGCTGGCGGGGCATGGGCTGGACGTGCGGGAGCCGGTGACGCAGTTTCTGGGGGTGACGGTGCTGTCGAACCTGGTGTCGAACGTTCCGGCGGTGATGCTGCTGCTGCCGTGGGCGGATGGGCCGATGGCCGGGCCGATCCTGGCGTTGGCGAGCACGCTGGCGGGGAACCTGATCATCGTCGGGTCGATCGCGAACATCATCGTGGTGACGCTGGCGGCGGACATGGGGTACCGGATCACATGGAAGGAACACGCGCGGGTGGGGGTGCCGATCACGCTGGCGACGCTGGGGGTGGCGGGGGCGTGGCTGTGGGTGCGGGCGATGATGATGTGATGAGCGTTGGGCCTGTTCAGAGGGACGCGCAGTCACAATCTGGGCAAGGTACGACGAATGGGCGGCAATCACACATTTGCCAACGAAAAAAAGTTGATCGGCCAATCTGATTTGGTAATCTCATATGGCCTTGGCCATTGATTCCCGCACGGGAAACGAGTGAGCATTCTGATCGCCGCGGTTCCACAAGGAGCAGACGATGGGCCTTGATCACGGGGCATGGGCTCGGCGTGCGCTGGCGGGCTGTGGCTCCTGGCTGGCCGGGGGTAAGGTGGGGATAGCTGCTGCGGCGGCGATTATCGTCAGCGTGTCGGCCCAGGGGCAGATCTACAACTGGCAGAGCGGGCAGGTGATCCCGGGCACACAGGCGATCACACCGGGGCCCGGCGTGATGCTCAGCGGCTGGAACACGAGCGGCCAGAACCTCCGCTTCGCGGCGCTGGGCGTGCTGGACCTGACCGGCGCGACATTCGCCGGCTCATGGCTTGATGACGCGAACTTTTTTCAGTCCGACCTGCAGGGCGTCGACTTCTCGGGGGCGACGATCGAGCGAACGAACTTCACCAAGGCACTTCATCTCACGGAGGCGCAGCTCGCCTCGACGGCCAGCTATCAGAACCACAGCCTCACCGGCATCCACCTGGGGTACCTCAACCTGGGCGGCTGGGACTTCACGAGCCAGAATCTCGGCCAGGCGGACCTGACCGGCGCGGTGCTGACGTCCGCGGATCTCCAGGATGCCGACCTCAGCGGGGCGATCGTCCGCGGCGCCACGATCAGAGATGCCAAGAACCTTACCCGTGACCAGTTGTACAGCACCGCCAGCTATCAGAATCACGACCTGGCGGGCGTGGTGTTCGGGGGGTTTGACCGTTGGGACTTGTCGAACCAGGACATGACGGGGGCGGACTTCAGCGGCGTGACGATCAGCAACACCTATTTCGCTGGCGCGACGCTCGATGGGGCCACGTTCAGGGATGTTCACGTGAATTCGACGAGCTTCCTGAACGCCTCGGCGGTGGGAGCGGACTTCATGCGTGCGGACGTTGTGCAATGCTCGCTCATTCATATGGACCTAACCAACAGCGATTTCACGCAGGCCAAGGCGTCATCAACGATATTCCTCGCGTCTGATCTGACCGGGGCGGTATTCACTGACGCTCTGATCACGGGCGCGAACTTTCGGGACGCCAAGGGGCTGACGCAGCAGCAGTTCTACTCGACCCATAGCTACAAGGTCCGAAATCTGGGTCCCATCAGCCTTGAAGGTCAGACCATGCAGGGGTGGGATTTTTCCGGCCAGCAGATGTACAAGGCATCGATGGACGCCGCCAATCTGGACCGCGCGGACTTTCGCCATGCCGAGATGCGTGCGGCCTCGCTGGAGAACGTGAGCCTGATCCGGGCCGACCTGGGCAACGCGCTGCTCACCGCCAGCTCTTTTCGGAATGCGAACCTTTCACACGCCAACCTCAGTGATGCTCAGCTCCAAGGGGCGGATTTCCTCTCGGCCGTGGTTGACTACGCCGACCTGACCCGGGCGAATCTTTACGGTGCGACGGGATTTAACTCCCAGGCGCCGGCCCTGACGCTACGGGCGACGATCATGCCCGACGGGTACGTTCGGCAGCCGGTGCTGCTGGAGAACGAGTACTGGAGGATCGCTGAGTGCGCGGGCAAGGTCTACGTCACCGAGCCGATCACCATGGCCCGCGGGTCGGAGATCAGCATCGACGCCACTAAGATCAGTCAGAAGGCGGGGATGGCGATGAGCATGGACATCGTGGACCAGGCCCTGCTGACGATGGGGGGCACGGACTTGGAGCTGTCGCGGATCAACATCCACCGCGGTGGCATGCTTCAGGGCGGCGGCTGGCTGCGGGGCGAGGTGCTCAACGAGGGGGTGATCGCCACCCAGTACCGTTTGCAGGTTGTAGGATCCCTGCGGAGCACGGGTGAACTGAGGATGAGGGTGAGCGGGTCGGACGACATCATGTCGGACCAGGTGATCGTCTACGGCAACTTGGCCCTGGGCGGGCTGGTGGAGGTTCTGCCGCTGGGCATCTTCACGCCGACGGCGTGGGAGAGTTTCGACCTGCTGGACTGGACGGGGAATCTGATAGACCTGGGCGTAAGGCTCGACCTGAGTCATCTGACACTGCCGGAAGACCTGATATGGGACACGAGCCAGTTCAGCCTCAACGGCACGATCCAGGTGGTTCCGGTGGGCGACCTGCCGCTCCCGGGCTGGATCGCCGGCGACTTCAACCATTCGGGCAGGGTGGATGTTCAGGACATCAACCCGTTTATCCTGGCGATGAGGGATCCGCAGGGGTATCTGGACTATGTGCGTGACGACCTGGGGATCACGATCACCTCGCGCCAGGTCAACGGACTGTTTGCGAGCCTGGACCCCAGTGGCAACGGCATGATTGACATTCAGGACATCACGCCGTTCACGCGGATGCTCACGGGACAGTCGACGACGGTGATGCAGGCCGTGCCTGAGCCGTCGGGGCTGCTGGCGGTGCTGGCGGGCGTGGGGGTGTACGCGATGCGGCGCAGGTGTTAGCGACGTCAGTGAAGCAGGGCATGTCTTTTCATGACAGCCAGTCGGCTGGTCTTGTGGTCTGCGCGGGGGAAGATTTAGTGGGTGGAGATGCCTGAAAACCCCCTGGCTGGACGGGAGTCGGGCCGGTAAACTCTTGTGTACATCTAAGGCCATCATCCCGAGCCCATGCCATGAGAATGACCGAGGCGATCACGAGCAAGACGTATGACCTGTGGTCGCTTTTTTATGACCACACCTTCGGGGCGTTGGTGCGGAACCGGCAGGTGCGGGCGGTCGAGCAGTTGCCGCTGCGGCCGGGCGACCGGGTGCTGGACATCGGGGTGGGGACGGGGATGACGCTCGGGCATTACCCGCGGAACGTGACGGTGGTGGGGATGGACCTGTCGGCGGGGATGCTGGGCAAGGCGGCGGAGAAGTGCAGGGAGCTTGGGCTGGACCACTGCAAGCTGGTTCGGGCCGACGCGATGCTGCCGCCGTTCGCGCCGGCGAGCTTTGATCACATCCTGATCTGCCACACGATCACGGTGGTCTCGGACCCGGCGAGGCTGCTGGCGTGGGCGTCGAAGCTGCTGCGGCCGGGGGGGCACATCGTGATCCTCAACCACTTCCAGTCGTCGCAGCCGGTGGTGGCGTGGTTTGAGAAGTACCTCAACCCGGTGTTCGTGAAGATCGGCTGGCGGAGCGACCTGTCGCTCGAGGAGCTGATGGGCGAGGGGGACCTGCACCTGGAATACAGCTTCAAGCTGCGGTCGATCGACCTGTGGCGGATCGTGGTGCTTCGGCACAAGGGGGCCCGGCCGCTGCCGCGGTACGTGTCGGCCCCGGCGATGGCGGCGGACGCGGCCCGGCTGGGCAAGGGGCGGATCGCCAGCCCGGCGGGTTCGGGCGTCAACCTCCAGTAAATCTCACCCCGACTGTCCACCAGGTCTGCCCGGCATTCTTTCTGAGTTTGGAGCGCCCGACGCCAAGCGGTTAAGATCCGCCTGATCTTTTCGTCGCGCTGTCCCGACCGGCAGGGCCCGGATCGTGTGCCGGCCGTCCAACCGACCTCGCAGCAGGGCAAGCCTCATCCGACCCACGCACGCACAGCCCGTCCGAACCCCCCTCCGCCTGCGGGCGCACGCCTGGCTGGTGGCGACGATGGCGCTGCTGTGCCCGGTGGGGTCAGCGGTGCTGGGGCAGACGCTGACGCCGGCGTCCAAGCAGGCAGCGCCGCTGGTGGCGACGGACACCGTGGGTGATGGCGCGGAAACGTCGATCACCGCGCCGGCGGTGCTGCGGGCCCGCAAGGCGTCGGTGTGGCGCGAGCCGGTCGAGGGTGGCGGCTTCTCGCACTGGATTGTTCTAGAGGATGACGTGAGGATGCAGGTGGGGGCATTCAGCTTCTCGGCCACGCGGGCGGTGGTGCGGGTGGACGTGCTGCACACGCCTGGGCGGCGGATCCATCAGCTCTGGATCGACCTGGAGAACGCCAAGTCCGGGCCCAACGCGCCCGCGGTGTGGGCCAGCGCGCCGCGCCTGCTGGTGACGGTGGCGACGACGGGGAACGTGGAACTGGTGGCGGATTCGCTGACGCCGGATCGTTCGCCGAGCCAGACGGCTTTCGTGCAGGAGGCGGCGGAACGGTTCACGCGCCGACGGCAGGCGATGATGCAGCCGTGGCGGGAGCTGCCGACGACATGGCCGAGCGAGACGGCGATGGGGCCAACGCAGACACCGACAGCCGTCGTCGAAGCCCCGCCGTTGGTTGAGCCTCCCGCCACCATCACGGAAGCGGCGGCGCGGGCGGAGACGCAGACCACCCCCCCACCGCCGGCGAGCGTCGCTGAGATTCGGCCGGAGGCAGTCGCCTCGATGACGACGGAACCCGCGGCCGCCGCGACGCCGACGACCGCGTCGGCCGTTGAGCCGGTCGAGCCGATCGTCAACCCGCTCGAGCGTGCGGCCGTCACCGACGCGCAGGCGGGGCAGATCCTGCCGGCGTCGGGGACGCTGAGCCTGAGCGCGCAGCGGATCGTGTTCGAGCGGGCGGACGCCGAGGCGGGGCGGCTGGCGCACGTGGCGCTGATCGGGGACGTGCGGCTGATGTATCAGGACCCGGCGAGCAAGCGGAACATGTCGCTGCGGGCGGAGAACGCGGTGATCTTCCTGGCGGACCCGGCGTCGGCGGAGCAGGCGACGAGCAGCCTGGCGGCGTCGGGCGTGGCGGGGGTGTACC
>JADZET010000052.1 GCA_020850375.1 Phycisphaeraceae bacterium
CTGCTCTTCCGTGAATCGGGACCGCTTCATCGGGTTCTCCTTCCCAGCCCAAAGCCGGGTTCAACAGGCCCGAATCTAGCAGCCTCCTCTCATTTTGATTGGATCAGAATTCGGGGAGCAGACCAGGCGGTGCATCCGGAGGCGCCGCGGGCGGAGGAGGTCAAGGAACGCGAGGGGACGTATCACGCGTTCAAGGGGCGAGGGTGGTCGGCGCGGATCGACTGGATCATCTGCCGTGGGGCGTTGGTTCCCGTGGCGGCGGAGATCGATCGGTGGCAACTTGAGGGAAGGTATCCGTCGGACCATTATCCGGTCGTGGCGGAGCTGGCGTGGGGGGATGCGGGGATGTCGTGAGGGCGAGATCGACGAGGGTTGAGGATCATGAGTCGAAGAGGTTGGGCCGCGGTGCGTCCTCGGCGGGCGGAGGGATGACCACGGGGGCGATGAGCTGCGGCGTGTCGATGGTGGCGCGGTTGACGGCGCGACTGACGGGTGTGGCTTCAAGTTTTTCGCCGGGGTCTTGGACGGCGTCGGCCAGCAGTTGTGCGACAGCGTCGGCGTGAGTGCCCGGGTCGAGCCATGCCTGCCAGAGTGCGGGGGGCAGGATCAGGGGCATGCGGGGATAGATCGCGCTGAGCGGGGGCGAGGCGTCGGTGGTGATAATGGAGCAGGTGTCGAGTTCGTTGCCGTGAGGGTCCTGCCAGTGCTCGTGGAGGCCGGCGAAGAGGAAGGGCTGATGGTCGGGGCGGTGGATGTAGTGGGGCTGCTTGGCTGCACCGCGTGAGGACGCTCTGGACGAACGGCGGGCGTTCGAGGCATCATCCTCGGCGGGGGTGGATGTCCGCCACTCGTAGAAGCCGTCGGCGGGGATGAGGCAGCGGCGATATCTGAGGGCGTCGCGGAAAGCGGGCTTCTGGGCGAGGGTCTCGACGCGGGCGTTGATGAGCTTGCTGCCGATGGTGATGTCCTTGGCCCAGTGGGGGACGAGGCCCCAGCGCAGGAGGCGCATCTCGCGCTTGCAGCTCGGGGCGGTGAGGATGGCGGGGACGGGCTGAGAGGGGGCGATGTTGTAGCGCGGGGGGAGGTGGGGCAGACGGCCGGCGAGGAAAAGCTGGCGGGCCAGTCGGTCGAGCTTGGACTTGAGGGTGTAGCGGCCGCACATGATGGGGGATCGTAGTTCTAAGAGACACGGGCGACAAAAAAACTCGGCCGGGGTTCGCGGCGCCTGGGGCGCCGTGCGAACCTCGGCCGAGGTGTGTGTGTCCGATCGAGATGTGTTGTGTCGTGCGTCGGTTAGGCGATGCGGCGACGCGTGATCAGCAGGCCGCCGAGGGCGAGCATGGTCAGTGCGGCGGGCTCGGGGACGAGGCGGACGTTGTCGATGCCGACGATGGTGCTGCCCTCGCTGGCGATGCGGGCCTCGATCCAGCCGACGTCGGCCATGACGGAGGCGAAGGCGGGGCTGGGGTCGGCCGCGGCGTCGATGTCGTCGTCGGTGAGCCAGCCGTTGGCGCGGGCGGTCAGGTCGTCCCAGGTCGGATCGAAGGCGACGTCCAGCGGGACCCAGGCGTTGCCGTTGGGCGAGATCAGGCCGAAGTCGTAGCGCCAGCCGTTCTCGTCGACGCCGCGGCGGAAACGGAGGTAGGCGTGGTCGGCGGTGGAGTTGAAGACGTTCAGGTCGTAGCCCGCGCCGGTGACGCCGGCGGCGGCGTAGTCGCCGAGGAAGCCGGGGGTGACGCTGTTGCGGGTGCCGATGTCGTAGACGGGCGGGGTGAGATCCTTACGGATCTCGACGTGGCCACCCGGGTTGCCGCCTGAGGCGGCGTAGACCTGGACGGTCGAGGTGGTGCCGCCGACCCAGCCCTCCTCGTCGGAGTCGAAGGTGGCCACGGTGCCGACGAGGGCGCCCGAGGCGCTAACGGCGAACAGGCCGGCCGCACAGACGGTGATCCAAGACTTGGCGTTCATCATTTACCTCCCTGGAGAGAGTGAAAAAAACGACGGGCGACGCCGCCCGATGCAGACCGGAGCCCCTCCAGAGGGCACAACAAGAAATGAACGTGGCACCCTGATGTGTCACCCCGATTGTAATGCAATCGGGTGTTGCCACCACATATCTTTTTATAATATTATTTGGCTTGAGACGGATATATCTGAAAATACACTTGAAGGTAAAGATTGATATATAGTCAGTATTTATGATCATGACACGGATGCATGTCATGTTATTCTTGGACTGAAGAAAAAAGCGGTTGCAGGAAGGCAGACGGCATTGAGGGCCATACCCTCGCGGCGGGATCGCGGAATGATCCTTGTTCTGAGCGTCGGACAGCGCGGGTGATGTTGCGTAAGGGGATGAACGAAACAAACAACCAAATGGTCTGTATGCTGGGCGACTTGCCCCGCATGCTGGTGATGTCGCCAGCGGGGGCGAGCCAGGAGATTGGACATGCGGACGATTATCGAGCCGTTCCGGATCAAGATGACCGAGCCTCTGAAGCTGACCACGCGGGAGGAGCGGGTTGAGGCCCTGGAGAAGGCGCACCGCAACGTGTTCCTGCTCGAAGCGGAGGACTGCTGCATCGACCTCTTGACCGACAGCGGGACGGGGGCGATGTCCACGCAGCAGTGGGCGGCGATGATGCTGGGGGACGAGAGCTACGCGGGCAGTCGGTCGTGGAAACGGTTTGAGC